>PAZA01000029.1 GCA_002715375.1 Halobacteriovoraceae bacterium | reverse complement strand
TTGGGCCAATAAAATAGAGGTCCACATCGGAATTGGGGTTCATGGTACCTTTCGCATAGGAGCCGACAACCATTCCTGAAGTGACGCCGTGCCTCTCTTTCATCAGGTCAATATATTTTCTAATTTTAGTCTCTAGGTTTTTCATCGCGAGGCCCTTTTTAATACCTATAATGACACTTAAAGATTTCATTCAACATATTACAAAATTTGTCATTAAGGGAAAAAATTTTATAATTAGTAAAAAAATAATGAGCTCTGGGATAAGTTAATGAGTATTGAAAATAGGATTGATTCTAAATCAAATAGACCCTTAAAAGCTTTTAAAAAGCTTTTGCCAAAAGGGCTTAATGGAATTAAGGACATTAAGAAAAGACGGGAAGTTCTTTATGAAAATGTTCAAAAAATGAAGGACATTCATCCTCCAAGCCCCAATGTGATTCGTGAAAACCACTTTACTAAAAGGAAGGAAGGTGGCGAAGATTTAAAACTTCGGAGTTACAGGCCCAAAGGAAAGGAGGGATATCTTCCTTGCCTTTATTATATCCATGGTGGCGGTATGATTATGGGGTCCGTGGAGAACGACGATGTTAATGCTTCTAAACTTAGTGAGGTACTAGGAGTCGTTGTTATTTCAGTTGACTATAGGTTGGCCCCTGAAGACCCCCATCCTGCTCAAATTAATGACTGTTATGAAGGTCTTTTATGGATTGAGTCTCAAAAAGAAAAACTAAAAATTAATACTTCTAAAATTGCTCTTTATGGGCAGAGTGCGGGGGGAGGTCTTGTCATTGCTACCTCTATGATGGTTAGGGATGTTGGTGGGCCCAAAATTATTTTCCAAATGCCTATTTACCCTATGCTAGATGACCGTCATGAAACTCCGTCTAGTCATGAAATAACTGATATAGGGATTTGGGATAGGGAAGGAAGTATTGAGGCCTGGAAATGGTATCTTGGAGGGAAAGAAGCGGATGCTTATGCTGCACCTTCAAGGGCCTCTTCTTTGGAAGGTTTACCACCAGCCTTTATTGACGTGGGGGAATTAGATTTATTCAGAGATGAAAATATCACTTTTGTTCAAAGGTTACTTCAAGCGGGAGTGGCCACCGAGTTTCATATTTATCCTGGTGCTTACCATGCTTCAGAAAACTTTGCGCCTGATGCTGATCTCAGTAAAATGATTTGGAATAACCGGATACAAGCTTTAAAAAAAGCTTTTTTTAAAGCTTAAGACTTTGAGCTAAGGTATTCAAAAAGCTCACCAAGTCCCTTCTTAACCTTTCTCTTTTTGGCCTTAATTTCATCTTTGGTCTGAAGAGAGCTTTCTTCAGATGGTTGAGAAGAGTTAGCAACGTTTTTGGGTAACCTTTTTGGGGCTTCAGATGTAAGGGCAAAAGATGCTTTTAAAGTCCTACCATCAACAAGAGCGCCATTTAGACCTTTAATAGCACTTTGAGCTTGTTCGGGTTTTCTCATCTTTACAAAAGCTATCCCTTTACTTCTCTCTTCTCCTGGTTCCATGACAAGTTTAATACTTTGAACTTTTCCATATTTAGAAAAGAGTTTTTTAAGGCCTTCCTGATCTCTTTTATAGTTCAGATTTCCTACATAAACTGTGGAGTCGAGGGTGTATTTCTTTTTTTGTTCCATGAATATCTACTTTTTTTTAAATTGAAATTTGTAAAATCCACTGGACCTTATCATCCTCATTGATAAACTTCTATCATAATAAAGTGAGAGAGTAGAATTTAAAGGGTCAACTATATTTATTTGACCAATGGAGGTTTTTAGGTCTTCCTTTAAAGATTTTTTTGCTAATAAGTCTCATTATTTCAGGTGCTTACCCTAGTTAGTCTCTTCTTCCTCCAAGCAGCCTTAGAAGGTGTAAAAACAGGTTTATGAAGTCTAGATAAAGAGTAAGCGCCCCAAAAATAGTTTCTTTGTGGTCTTCCTCGGTGCCTTCGTTGCCAATGATATTAGACTCTTTAATTTTTTGAGTATCATAAGCTGTAAGTCCAGAAAAAATCCCAACACCAATGATGGAAGTGACCATATTCATGGTTCCGCCCATGAGGGAAGGAAAAATCCAACTTAAAACATAAAACCCAACAAGCCCCCACAGCCCCATATGGCAGAAGGTTCCAACAGGTCCTAAATCTCTCTTAGTGACATATCCAAAAAAAGATAAACCTGCAAAGGAAAAAGAGGTAATGAAAAACACTTGTTGGATTGATTCTTGAGTATAAACTAAAAAGATATAAGAAAGTGAAATTCCAGTAAAAAAAGCATAAAGCAAATAAACAACTGTCGCCATGAAGGCACTAATTTTTTCTATCATGGCGGCAAGAAAAATAACGGCACCAATTTGTGCTAAAAAAAGTCCTATGGAGATAAAGGAGTTGGTTGCTAGAGTCATGACAATTTTCTTATTAAGTGAAATATAATAACTTGTAACCCCGGTGAGTAGGATCCCAAAGGTCATCCATTTATAAACACCTGCCATAAAACGAGCATTCTCTTCTGTTATTGCGGTTTCACTTCTTGTCGCGTATTGGTTTTGAGAGTTCATTTTTTTCCTTTTATAAAAATAATTGAATGTTTAAAGCCCACTACTTATCGATTGAAGACTAAAGTTCCTAAGAAAAAAGCTATAAACTGTTAGGTTAATAAATAATAATAGGAAAACTTAATCAGTTTTTATTCTTTAGCGATATAATAGAAGGCATTTTGGCCATAATAGTGGCGTCTTTTTGCAATAAACTTAATAGATCTAAGGATAAATTTTCCCCTTTTTTACCTTTTCTAAATATTCTTCTACTTATTTTTTTTTTTTACGAAATGTCTAAAACAATAAATAAAAGAGAAAATATGAAAAGTTTTCTTAAAATATTAATTTTCCTTTTCCCTGTAATGCTCTTTGCAGAAGCTCCGCCTGTCGTTATGGAGAAGGGAAAAGATTCTTATGAGTTAGGCCTTTACCTAGATTTATTAGAGGATAAAACTGGAAAATTAACGATTAACGATGTTAGTAAACCTGAATTAATTTCTCAATTTAAAAGAAGTACAAAAAAGGTCCCCAACTTTGGTTTTACCAAATCTCATTTTTGGGCCAGAGTCAAAATAACCAATCCTGCCAAAGTAAAAGGAGATTGGTACTTAAGCTTTAACTATGTCCTTCAGGATCGAGTTTCGTTTTATAAAAAAGAAAATGGAAAATGGATTGCTGAAGACATGGGCGATGAATTAAAGTTTTCAAAAAGAAAAGTTAAAGTGAGACCCTTTGTTCTGAAACTAGATACAGAAAAAGATCATGTCTATTTTGTTAAAATAAATGGTGGTTTAAACCAAATAAACTTAACACTTGTTTCACAAAAACAAATGTTAGTGAAAGAAGGGGAAGCTAACCAGGTTTACGGTATCTTTTTTGGAATTATTGTTTCAATGGTTCTTTATAATGTCTTTATTCTTTTCTCAACAAAAAGCTATAGTTACTTTTTCTATGTTGTCTATGTCTTTTTCTATGGACTTTTTTTAGCGGGTTATCAGGGATTTACTCAAAAATACCTCTTTTATAATTATCCTTGGTTTAGTAATAATGGCTTAAGTTTTATAATGGGCTTTTCTGAATTGTTCCTCACACTCTTTACAATGGCCTATCTTAATATTGGCGAAAAGAATAAAAAGTTAAATTGGCTTTTTAGAGTGAGTGCTTTGGGAGGCCTAACTGTTATTTTATCAAGTCTAATCAATCCCTATGCAGTTAACGTGAAACTTTTTTTCTTAAATGCTGCGGTCATATCTGTTCTTGCTTATGGAACGGCCATATACAAATGGGTTAAAGGTTATAGACCGGCACGGTATTTTACTCTTGCATTCTCTTTTATGATTATAGGAAGTATGATTACAAATTTGGCCGTTGCTAATGTATTGCCAAACCTCGCCCTTTTTAGACAATCAATTATTATTGGAACGGCCCTTCAGCTTATTTTTCTCTCGATGGGTTTAGCTGATAGGTTTAACCTTATTCAAGAAGAGGCCAAAAAGCTTCAAGAGAATTATGCTAAGGAGCTAGAAAAAGAAGTCACAGAGAAGACAAAGCAAGTTGTCATGGAAAAAGAAAGAGCAGAGGCTTCAGAAAGAGAAGTTTCAGGCCTTCTTCACAATATGAAGCAATCCGTTTTTAGTGTAAATAAAGAGTGTGAAATAATTCCACCAGTATCTGAATATAGTTTGGAGCTATTTGGAAAACAGATTGTAAAAGAAAGTATCCATGACACGCTTTTTAAGGATTTAGACAAAGAAGGTGAAGAATTTTATAAAGCCCGCTTTGCTTTGGCCGTTTCTATTGATGAAGATTTATATCAGTACGATGCTCTCGTCGGAGATCTTCCCAGTAAGATTTATATGAATGATGGAAATGGTGAAAAGAAGTCTCTTAAGATAAATTATTCACCAATTATAGACAAAGAGGAAATTGTCCAAAAAATTATGATGGTTGTTGAGGATGTGACTGAATTAGAAAAATTGGAAAGGGAAGCAAAAGAAACAAGAGAACAATCTGCTAAAAAGATAACGAGACTTCAAGAAATTGTTTCGAATGGAAAAAAAGAAATCCAACTATTTACAAGAGGAGCTCTTCTCAATTTAGATAACGCTAAAAAATCTGTAGAAACATCTGATTTGGATCAGTTGTTTAGAGCGGCTCATACAATAAAAGGGAATGCAAGAATTCATAATCTTGCGGGTCTATCTTCTGAAGTTCATGTTTTAGAAAATGAGATAGATAATTTAAGAGAATCAAAAAATGAGAATAAGCCAGAAAAGGCTCATTTAAATTCAATTTATGAAAATCTTAAAATTTCTGTTGAGGAATACTTGGAGTTGTCTAAAGAGATATTCGGTCAAGATGTGGATGAGTCAGTTGTCACTACAGACCTTGATGATATGATTATTTCGAAATCTCTATTTACAGCCAGTCTTGAAGAGTTGAAAGAAATAAGTCAAGAGATCAATAATGAAAAGATAAAAAGTATATTAAAAAAATTGGAAAGAGAAGAGTTTAAGAAGTACCTTAATATTCTTCAAAAGAATGTTAATAATATTTCAATAAATTTGGTTAAAGATATTGAATTGGAGATAAAAGGTGATGATATATACTTGGATATTAACACTGCTTCAATGATTAAGGATGCGCTTCTTCATATTATACAAAACTCAGCTGAGCATGGGATTGAAAAGGAAGGTTCTATAAAGATTTTCCTTTCAGATTCAGAAGGGAAAATGGGCATTACCGTTTCTGATAATGGATCAGGAATTGACCCTGAAGTCATTTACCAAAAGTCTCTTGAAAGGGGCCTCATAAGAGAAGAAGACTCTAGCGGACTTAATATAGATGAAAAACTTTACCTAATTTTTCTTCCTGGTTTTTCAACTAAAGAAGCGACCACAGAGTTCTCTGGAAGAGGAGTCGGTTTGGATGTTGTTAAAAATAATATTGAAAGATTAGAGGGGTCTGTAAAAATAGAGTCATCTTTAGGTAAAGGAACGACATTTCATTTGACTGTTCCATTGAAGTCTTAAATTTATTTACCAAATTTAACGAATTGATTTAGTAAGTGCCTTTTAGTTTTTCTAAAATTCTTTTAATTGTTGATACGAGGATTTCTGGTTTAACTGGTTTTGTAATCCATGCCTTCACAACACCTGTTTTTTTGGCTTCGACTGCAAGCTTGGGGTGGGATTCTGTTGTGACTAAAATAGTCGGGATTCTGCAAATTTTTTCATTTTTGCTTTGCTCTTTCGCAAATTCAATACCATTCATCGCGGGCATATTGATATCCAACAATATCATATCAATCTCTGTCTGCTCTTTAAGAACTTCTAAAGCATCCAAGCCATCTTCTGATTCAAGTACCTCAAAGCCCGCTCCTTCCAGGATTGCCCTAAGACTCACCCTTACGGATTCAGAATCGTCAACTATTAGGACTCTTTGCATAGATCCTCCTAAAAAGATCATAACACTTGAAAGAGATAAAACAAGACTAGGTTTTTTACTCCTTTTAATCATTAAAGCCTAAACGTTCTTTTAATTTAGTCCCCGTTATTGGCCTTAGAATAAAATATAATTGTAGAGCTTGATAAGTTGATTAAGTCTAAAAAAGGCCATGTTTTATTTAAATGGTAATGTTCTCTTTGAGTAAGGCCAGTGAATGGTTCGGGCCTACACTTGTATTATAGGCCATATGAATCCAAAAAAGGGCCAAGTTCTCTAAATGCTTTGCTTCAGATAAATCTCCTATATCTACGCCTTGAAAACCCAGTTTGGAAATTAATGAGAGGGTTTTTTGTTTGGACATGAGGTTGTCGCCTGCTACCAACATAAGGGTTGTGCCGTCTTCATAGCGCGGGTTTTCAATATTGCCTGCGCCAGTATGATTAAAGGCCTTAATAACATTTGCACCTGGTAGAAGTGAAGCAACCTTTTCTCCACCAGAGAGTCCATCACTGTGATGGAGCCCCTTAAGGTCACTCGTTAGAGGGTTTGTACAATCACAGATAATTTGCCCTTTTTTATACTTTAGTTCCCGTAAAACACCTGTGATTGAGTGCCATGGGACTGCTAGAAAGATAAAGTCGCTGTCAGCGTTCAATTCATGAACTTTTCTAAATGAAACTAAATCACCATAAAAGCTTTTTAGGGAATCATATTTTTGATTATCAGGGTTTCTTACTCCAAAGGAGACTGGGATTTTCTGTTTAAAGAATTTTTGGGCAAGGGCCTTACCGACGTTTCCAGCGCCTAAAATAGAAACTTTCATACCTTCCTCAGGGTTAATGTATAAATGAATTGAACAGCCTAAAGTAAAAGTATTGAGCCGTCAATAATACCTTAAAGCCCCACAAAAAGGAACTTTTGAATGGGTTTTATGGTCTTAAGAAAGTTGAAATAAGAGTAATGATTTCCCTTTTATAGAGTCGTTATTGATTCTGTTCTGCGCAAAGTGTAAAAAGGTTTTAATTTAAGGGAAAGAATCTTAGGGTTTCCTACGGAGACTAAATGGAAAAAGAGCTGTTAGAGAAAAATATTTCAAAAGTATATTTGCTTAAGTTTTTTTCAATGTTCCTCATTTTAATGCCCGTTATTGTACCTTTTTTCAACTCAATTGGAGTTGGGATGAAAGGAGTTTACCTGATTCAGTGTATTTTTGCCGCTACAGTCTTTCTTTTTGAAGTTCCATCAGGGTATGTAGCAGATCTTCTTGGGAGAAAGAAGACCTTAATATTCGCTTTTTTCTTGTCAGCTTTGGGGTTTAGCGTTTTTCCTTTTGCCGAAAACCTTACTCATTTGATTATTGCTGAAGTTATTTTAGGAATTGGGCTTTCACTTAGCTCAGGAACTGATACGGCCCTTCTCTATGACACGTTAGAGGCCCTTAAGTCCAAAAAAAATCAGGTCAAAGCTTTGGGAAAAAGTATTTCTTATCTATCGATGGGCGAAGGCTTTGCTTCCCTTATTTCCAGTGGTCTCATTTATTTATCTTTTACGACTCATGATTTGGCAATCGCATCAGCTTTTTGTAGTTGGATACCTTTTTTTATTACCCTTTTTCTTTATGAACCATCTAGGAAAAAAATGGAAATGGAACATAAGGAAAATATAAAGTATATTTTTAAGAAACTATTCAAACACTCTAAACTTTTAAGGCTTATTGTTTTCAATATTATTTTTTCTTTTTCAGGCACACTTTTTGCCGTTTGGATGTTTCAAAAGTATTGGGGGAATTTAGGGATCCCACTCTTTTACTTTGGTCTATTATGGGCCCTTACTAATTTTACGGTCTCACTTGCCGGTCGTTATGCCCATAAACTTGAAAAGTCGTGGGGTAGTGCTGAAGTTGTCGTTTTTATTGGTCTTCTTCCTGTCGCTGGATATTTTGGAATTTCCATTGTTGAGCACACTATGGGCTTTTTAGTCTGCTTGCTTTTTCAAGTTTGTAGAGGTGTCGGTCAAGTAATTCTAAAAGATGCTCTCAATAAAAGAGTCACAGGTGATTTTAGGGCAACCGCAAACAGTGTCGCCCAAATGGGGGCAAGAATTTTCTTCACTTTACTTGGTCCCTTTTTAGGTTTTTATATCGATAAATTTGGTCTCTCTAAAGCATCTTTTTCAATGGGTGTTCTATACTCTCTTATTTTTTTGTGTGCGATCGTTCCCCTTGTTCGGCAAAGAAAAAGTTTCATCCCAATTACTTAATATTTTTATTGAACTTTCTTTATATATATAAAGAAAAAAGTAAAATTTTTATTAAGATTTATTTTTTAAATGGGATTATGGATTATACTTTTATAAGTTGAAAAAATAACCGTGGAGGGATGATGGCCTATCGAACAGATGAGGTTCCCTTATTTTTAAAACCTATTTATTTCGCTATATCTTATATTATTGCCATCATAATTTTTGTCTTTTTTATCTTTCCTCTTAGGTTGACATTGAGAGTTCATTTTAAAGGGAAAGAACACCTTAATCAAAAACCATTTATTGCTTGTATTTGGCATCAAGATTTAGGGTCAGTTTTTGCTTCTCTTAAAAAGTTTGGAGTTGGTCAAATTTGGATGAATTATCCTGTATGGTATATGAAACCCGTGCATTACCTTCTTAGATTTATAGGGATAAAAGAAATTGTACTAGGCGGTTCTGGTTATGGAGGTAAGGAGGCTGCAGGTAGGTTATGTAATCTTTTGAAGGAACAAAGTGCTTCTACAACCGTGGCAGTCGACGGACCAGTTGGTCCGGCAAAAGTGCTTAAAAAAGGAGCCCTTTATATGGCACTTGAAACGGGTTTTCCTATTATCCCTTTAACTTTTGATTTGAATCCATGTATTATTATTAAGCCTAGTTGGGATGGAAAAAAAGTAACCTTACCTTTTGGACGAATGAATATTATTTGTCATGAGCCCCTTTATATAACTCAGGAAAACTTTGATGAAATGTCAAAAAGACTAGAGGATACACTAAATAAAACTGTTTAACGTTGAAGTTTTCATAACCAAGATCTTTGAAACATGGGAAAAAAGATTAGGGAAAGCTCCTTATGTCTTTTCTTAAGACTTTTAAAATATTGTCCAAATGAAAAAGAATCTTTTTTACTTTTTTAGATCTATCTTCCTCTTTTTCAGATTTTTCCCTACCGACTACTTCAAAATGGGTTAGTTCTTGTTCATAAATTTCTTTAAGTATAACAAACTCTTTTATTTCAGGTGTCTCCTTCAGCATTTTTATTTTTTTAGGATTAATGAGACTTTCTTCAGTTAATAGAGGTTTTGTATTTCCGAAAGAAACTGAGGATAGGTTTAAATTTAAAAGTATTGTCAAAAATATACATGTTGTTTTTATGAATTTCATTCATTACCTCACTATTTGTACATCTTTATAGCAGTTTTTTTAAAAAAGAAAGCTTTAGAGGTTTTTTCGTTGATATTTAAAAGAAAGCATCAGGGCCCATCTGTATTAACTAAATTGAAATATTCTTTGGTCTATTAAGAAAATTTTGTTCCCATATAGGGTTTAGAAGAAGAGGTGAGAATCCGCTCTTTAGCATGCTTTTATAGATTGATGACGTAGATTTGAAACCCTTTTTTAAAGTGAATTTCCAAAAGTTTTTAAAAGGAATTTTTAATGTATCCTCTTGGTCTTCATTGATATCGATTAAATCCCATAGAAAACCTGTGACCCGCCACTCGTTTGTTTCTCCTGGACAAACATCACTTGGAATGTTTTCAAAACGGAGGGGTGCTCTTCGTGGTACCATGTATTCAAACTTTGCGTCTTCGTCTTTTAAATCGACACTAAGCCACGCAGAAAAAAAACTGGCCCATCCCTCGCTAAGAGCAAGACCTTTGGAATAGCATTCATCAATTCTATGAGGACCACCTTCCATTGTTCCGATATTGGCCATATCATAAACTGCATGACCAAGTTCATGTCCCACAACATCCCAATAGTGTCCTTTAGTCAGGTTAACTTTTCCATAAGAATAATAATCCCCTCGTCCGGGATAAATGATTTTAATTTTTTTATTCCAAAAGCCAATGATATTATGTTTTTTCATCTTTAATACAGCTTTTTTAGAAATATTAAAAATAGTGAGGGCCTGTCCACTATGTCCGTCGAAGTCAAAAGAAAAAGTGTTCATATGGCCACATTTTAATGAAACTTTAAGTTCATATATTTTTCTTTGTTGAACTGAAAAAAATGGTGTTTCAAGTTTAAAGGATGCTTCTATTAAAGAATTAGGGTTAATCTGGCAATTTTCTAAAGTGATAGGAGGATTATTGGTTTTTAACTTTTTATTTTCTGATTTGATTACCAATTCCATTGGAAGTAATTTTGTAAGTTTACCTAACTTATTAATATAAAAGCGAGCTCCTAAAAAACTAGGATTTCCAAGAGGAGTTATTTCTTTTTTATCAGGAGATATTTTTTTTGATACGATCTTAAGGGACTTTTGACTAATCCAGTCTATATCACCTTTAAAGGATCGTGTTTCACAGTAAGAAGATGTAAATGGAAAAAAGAAAAATATAGTGAGAATTAATTTATTGCTCATTAATTTATCATTCATGACTTTTTCCTTAATAAATTATTTAGGTTGAAACTGGTAAAATTTCCCCTCAGAAAACCTTTTAGCATCATCTAGGATTTGACTCAGTTTTCTAAAATGAAATAATTCCAGACAGCTTTAAATGTTTTCTGATTTGAGAAGGTTTTTTCCATAGCTTCTCGAATAAGTATTAACCGATCTTCTATGCATTGAGGCCCACAATCTTTTCCTGTAATTTTTTTCGATCCACCTACCCATCCTATAACACCTTCATGATAGACATTTATAAATTCATACCAATCTTTTACTGTCGCCTCGATGGAATGGTATTCACAAGAGACTTCTTTAAGTCCAACTTCTTTAAATAAGTCTTTGTAAAACTGGATGGGTCTGACAGGAAGAAAATACTTTTCTCTAAGTTTATCATGGGCCTCCATATACTTTTTATCTTGCATTGAAGACCGATATTTTGAAAAACGATCGTCTTTTAAAACTATTTCTAAAGCAGCTTCATTTATTTTTATAACACTTTCGTCTATAATCCAGCCATCAGCCGAGGCATCAGGATTGTTTATATTTCCGGATTGAACATAGATTCGTCCTCCAGGTCTAAGGATTTTTTTCCATGACTCTAGTGTTTCTTTTAAATTGTAGTAGAGATGGATGGCATTGGTTGATGAAATTATATCAATACCCTTCTGATAAAGATCATCTTCTATAACTTCATGGAGGTATTCGAGTCTTTTTTCTTCTTTTTTAAAGTTAATAAGCCTGTAGGCGACTCTAGGGTCGGATTTTAATTTTTCAATGGCCAGTCTTAAAAACTTGGGGGAGGAATCAACAATTAAGATACCTAAGTCAGAGTTTTTTCCAAGGTTACTAAGTAGGCGGTTTGCAAGAATACCTGTTCCTCCTGAATAATCTAAAAGTATGTCTCCTCCTCTTATATCTCTACTAATTTGGTCGACGGTATTATCTAAATTTTTATACCATCCATGGTTTTCAACTGTATCGTATTTAAGTGCAAGCTTTTCTAGAGGAGCTTTAACCCACTCTTGTTCAGGTATCGTCTTAAAGTTTTTCGGCCAGGGCAACACAATAACTCCTTAAGAAAAAATTCTGGAAGGTTTCAACTGTTGTTTTCCAATTTTTTTTAATTATAGTTCATTTTGGTGTCGTTTTGATCCCTTTCTTTTATTTTTTAATTCAAATAGCTCCATTTATCAGACATTTTTTATTAGAAAAATAAGAGTGAAAAAGTAATTTAAATTGATATATTGCCTGAAAAGAAGACTACCAAAGGATTTGGGGCAGTCTTCTCAAAAGGAGGTGTTTATGAAAAAGTTTCATCCTATTCCATTTTTTCTTCTCTCAACCTCTATGTTCTTTTTTTCTTGTGGAAAACAAGATCTAAAAATGAAAGAACCTCACTTTTCAAATTCCAGTTTTGTGACAAAAATAAGAGATCTAAATTTGAAGCGTGACTTTAGGGGTGTTTATCGTGGTTCAGAAAGCTCAAAGGAAGACAATTTTTTAAGAGGTTGGCAGCATTGGGATAACGAACGTTTTGCTAAGGTCCATATTCCTAGTTCTAATATTCAAAGTGCTCAAAAGATTTTAAAATCTGAAAAAATGACCGAAGTCATTGTTGCCGTCATTGATAGTGGAATTGATATTGATCATGCCGCTTTTAAAGACAGAATTTGGGAAAATAAAAATGAAATACCTTATGATGGAATTGATAACGATGAAAATGGGTATATAGATGATATTCATGGATGGAATTTTTTAGGAGAAGTTGAAAAAGAAAACCTAGAGTTAACAAGGAAATATAGAAGATGCATGAATGATGGACTATTAGAAGGTGAAAGTCGTCAAGATTGCTTTAGGGTAGAAAAAGAATTTAATAAAAAGCATAAAAAAGCTCTTCAAAACTTTAATTATGTATCTACTTACTCCAATTACTTTGGAAAAGAAGCATACAATCATTATTATAATCAAGTGGCTTTCCATTTTAACCCTGATTATAACCCTAGAAAACAATCTATAGATGGTCTTCTTTATGATGAGAATTGGGGAAATAGTAATGTTTTACCAAGGCGTGATGAGGAAAGTCATGGAACTCACGTAGCGGGCATTATAGCGGGAAGAAAACTAAAAGATATTTCTATTGGAGTTAATCCTTATGCAAAAATAATGGCCTTAAGGGTTGTGCCAGAAGGTGATGAAAGGGCAAAAGATGTTTCCAGGGCCGTGGTTTACGCAGTTGATAACGGCGCTAGAATTATAAATATGAGCTTTGGAAATTATGAAAATACAGGACAGAAAGAACTGCTAGAGGCTTTTGAATATGCATCTGAAAAGGGAGTCCTTATTGTTCATGCTGCTGGTAATGATTCTCTTAATATAAATAAAATTATTCATTCTCCAAGCCGTAAGGGAGGCAGCGAAAAACTCATTAATTCTTGGATTGAAGTTGGAAGTAGTACTTCGACTATATACCTTAATAAAAGAGATCAAAATTATTATGTGAACTCTTCTTTATTGCCTTCTTCATTTTCAAATTATGGGGGGAATTATGTAGATATTTTTGCTCCAGGAAGCCAAATTTATGCACCTGTACCTTCGGGGAAATATGCTTCAATGAGTGGAACAAGTATGGCCTCTCCACTGGTTTCTGGAGTCGCGTCACTTCTCTTATCTTATAGACCAGAATTAAATGCAGTAGATTTAAAAGAAATTCTCCTGGAATCATCTAGAAAAGAGTCCTATGATGTTAATCTTCCCCTTAGAGATCAATCAAATAGATTGAAAGCGGTTCCATTTGGTTCTTTAAGTAGAACAGGGGCCGTATTGGATGCTTATAATGCTGTAAAATACATTAAAGAAAGACTTTGATAAAAAAGGGAAGAGGTTTTTGTACCTCTTCCTTCTTTCTCCTTCTTTCTCTGTTCTTTTATTCTTCTCCTCATTTTCTTGCGTTTCGGTAGTATTTCGTTGAAAAATTTGATCTGATCTTAAATTTTGGGAGCGTTAGTAAGTCTGTATTGATATTATAGTCAACAAAAAGAAAAGAAATATAATTACGAGAGATTTACTAATTTAAGCTTGATTGTAATTTTACTGAATGGGAAGGAGAGGGAAGGCATGTTTTATCATCTTATAAAAAACTTTATGATTGTTATCCTCTACTTTTTTCTCGCTTTTTCAAGTTTTGGCAGATCTCAAGGTTCTTTTGAAAGGGATTATCTTATCTTAAAAAAAATTCCCGCTGATTATAGGTCTTTTGGATCAATCTGTGAGCAGGTCGCTAGATTGAGGCTCAAAGAAAAATATAATCCTAAAAAATTTAATTTTCTTGTAGGTCTTGAATATAGAAACTCTAACCGAGTTTTAGGGGAAGTTGATTTGGTTGTATTTTCAAAAAAAGATGGTCGTGTCGTTATTGTAGGTGAAGTTAAGTGTTGGAAAGATCTTGATGCGGCAGTAAAAAAAGCAGAAAAACAATTAAATAGGTTTTTTAGATCCATGGGAGGAAATCAAAAAATATTTTTTTACCCTAAAGAGCGTGTAAGTATTAAATTTCAGAAGAAGGTTTTTGTGAATGCTAAAAAAATGTATTTTTCCCAAAAAGTTGAAGGGAAGAATCCTTTTAAAAATAATATTGGTTTAACGCTTTCAGAAGTTAAAAAATTACGGAAAAAGCTTCAAGAATGCCAAAGAGTTAAAGAATGTCCAACAGTACGCTAGTTTTGTACCTTGTAAAATACATTAATTTTATTTCAGCTAAATAAACTATTAAAATTAGGTATTCCTCACTGAAAGACTGAAGAAAATAGTCCAGTAAGCCGAAAGGTTAACTCTAGGTTTTTACTTTTTGTGAGGCTTGTTTTGAATAAGATAGATACAGATAACAAGTATCATCGGGTTCATATGGGAAACCTACTCCCAAATGTCAAAGCTCCATGTAATCTTTTTTTAAAATTTAAAGGAAAAGTTATTCCTATTATTAAAGAGGATCAAGCTGTTGATATTGAATTTATCAATCGAATGGAATCTAATGATATTTTTTTTGCTCTTATTGTTAAGGAAGATATAAAAAAATGGGAAATTTGGCTGAAAAAAAGATTTCCCTTCCGAGAGGCCATAGAATGGTTTACCGTTCAGGATAATCCTGAGATTTTGAAACAAATAGCCTCTTATAAAAGTTACGCTTTTGATAAAATTAAAATTTCTCCCGATGAATGTGAAAACTATGACCAATTTTTTATAAGGACCAACCAGAAATTTACCGAATTTATAAAAGATATAAACCTAAAATGGTACTTTTCTAAATATTGGACGGATCAATCATTTTTCCACTCAGCTAATGTCAGTTATCTTTTATTTCTTTTTATAGACTATTGTAAAAATGAATTAAAAATAGATATTAGGGATGACAAGGAAAAATGTCTTATTCAATTTTCTATTATTCATAATTTAGAAACTGAAAAAAATCTCAAGGATAATGATATTGAATCTGAAAGAACAATTAATTTTTTAAAAGAAAAAAAAATCATCCTCCACAATTTCGTGGGAGGTTTTCTAAAAGAACACCTAGACTTCCATAAAAAAAATAACTCGGAATCGTATAATATTGATGAATTATCATTTTTTTATAAAACATTTTTTATTGTTGATTCTTTTGAAAAAAATAGGGCCAAAATACATGGTGGTAGCAGGAAAGAAAGAATTAAAAAAGCATTCGATCCTATTAAAAATAACAAGCTAGCAGACCCTAAAATAAAAAGTCAATTTGAAAAATTTTTAGAACGGGTCGTTTTTAAAATATGAAAGAACAGACATTAAATTTAGAAATCATTTTTAAAGATAAAAACCTCAGAAAAACACTGGATTCCTTTTTTGTACAAATTTATGATGAAGGAAATAAATTAATTTTTGAAAATGATGTGGAGACAAATAATAAAGATAAAGTTAAAGGCTATCCAATTACATTACCTGGTGGGCATGTGGCGGGTATATTAAGGACCAAGGAAAAGTATAAAGATGCTTTGATGAAACTAATTCAATATGAGATAAATCAATTTTTTAAAATAGAAAAAAATGAACATTTAGACCTTCGTTTTTCTGATTTACTAAAGGATTATGTACGATTTCTTGGTGAGGGTTTTACTTTTAACAGTAAAAAGACCGATTTTTTTTTAGTTAACTATTTAAATATTATGAAAGGTTACTTTATTTTTGAAGGGGTCCAGTTATTCTTAGTAGAGGAGGACAATTTTATTTATCCCTACATGGACTTTTCTAATAAGGATGTTAAATATTCAGATTCAAATATTAACACCGACTTAATTGATCTTGCTCAGGCGATATGTACAGTTCAAAAAAAACTTTATATTGAAGATTGTAAAACGGACACCTTTTTAAGATCAACCATTCCAGGTGTCGAGTTTAAATATGATAACCTCTTAAGTTTTCCATTATTTCAAGGGAATGACAAATTGGGCTGTATAGTTTTTTATAATTTTAAAAGTAAAAAATTAGATGGCGATAAAATAGAAGAGATTCAATCATTTGTTTCTCTTGTTAGTCGTTATTTTATGAATTTTAAAAATTTTGAGAAACAAGACAAAACTAACCTGATTTTTAGAGACTTAAAAAAATATGTGTCTAAACAAATGGTAGGATTAAGGAAGAATAAAGATGTTTCTCTAGTTGGTGTTGAAAAAAATATTACGGTTTTATTTGGTCAAATACATGGCTTCCAAAAAATTTATAAAATTTTGGGGCCTAAAAAATTGATGTATCTTTTGAATATCCACTATGAATTTCTTATAAAAATAGCTGAATCCTTTGGAGGAACAGTTGATAAGATTTTGGGGGAATCACTTATGGTTATATGGAATCACCCTTTTGAGCAATCAAACCCTAATGATCTTTCATATCAAGCTGCAAAAAAAATGATTGAATGTGCGAGGGAGTCCATTAAACCAATCTGGAGCAGTTTGGGTATATCGAATTATTCATACGGAATCGGAATAAATTCCGGCCTAGCGGTCGCAGGTAATTTGGGTAGTAAAAAGTTTATGGATTTTACTGTTATCGGGGATACTGTTAATGTCGCCCAAAGGTTGGAAACTCAAACTGGACCTTGGGAAATACTGATTCATGAAAATGTCTATAAAAATTTTAAGGGAGAAGTTGATAAATCTTTAGTTATGGTCGATGGTATTAAATTAAAAGGTAAGGCCTTTGAAACCAAAGCTTATCTCTATAATAAAAAGTGAAAATTTAAAGAAAGGTTATAAAAATGGAGCTGATTGAGGAATTATTTGAAAGGTTTTATGAATTTTGTAATATCCAGTCAATTTTTGAAGGTATTCCTCATTTGATTAAAAAAAATAATAAATCGACCTTTTCTACTTTCAAGTCTAATTTATTAGTTGATGTAGAAGAACATAAGATTGAAACGGCTGAAGGAAAACTATTGTTTTTTTTGAAAGTTGAAAAAGAGTGGTATCTCTTTTTTAGACACTTTCTTATTTTTTCCTTTGAAAGGTTTAAAAAAAATGAAATATGGGAAGGACAGCATCGTTTAAAAGATATTTACACCAAAGACATGGAAACATTTCTTAAACCTCAAAGTATATCAAAAGAGTCTGAGCTTATTTCTTTTCTCAAAGAGTCAATTAACCACCTTCTTTGTATATTTCCATCAGAAGAATGTTCTCTTTTTGCTTTCTCTTCTGAAAAAGGGCTCAAAGAGATATTAAATCTTAAATTAGCTGAACCTTCTGAAAAAAATAATTTGAATGAGAAAAAAAATATTTCTCTTACAGAAAAAAGAATTGAAACGACTGTCTTTCTTAGTGAATCCCCTTTATATATAAAAACTAAATCTGGCTTTAATGATTTTGACGATGAATCCTATTTGAAAGAACATTGGAATAATTATGCTTGCTTCCCACTTCTTTCAGGTGATCATATTCTTGGCGTAATTAGTTTTAAAAATTTAAGTAAAAAAAACTTAAACTTGCTAGATTTTGAAAAATTGGAATATGCTTCAAGGGCGATTGGAAATATTTTAGAACAAGGTTCCTTTCAGATCCACTTAGAGGAGTCTTCTAAGGACAATCAGTTTTTATCAAATTATATATCTAAGTTTCTTTTAAGTGAAATTGAAGAAGAGGGTCATCAAAATCGATTTAAGGCACTAAAGAAAGAAGTTGTGTCCCTTTTTGCTGATATAAGAAGCTTTACCAGTATTAGCGAGAGACTAGACCCTAAGGTTCTTATTAAACTTTTAAATATTTATTTTGAAGAAGTAACATCCGTTATAGAGGAACATTATGGCACAGTTGATAAATTAGTTGGGGATATGATTATGGTCAAATGGAATATCCCTCATGATGTTCCGGATGCTATGATTCATGCGGTTAAAGCAGGTCTGGCCATGCAAAGAAAAATGATCACTAAAGTTGTACCTCATTGGAAAGAAGCTGGAGTACCGATGGTTGGAATCGGAATTGGGGTTGATTGTGGGCCGGCTTACGTTGGTAATGTTGGTAGCTCTAGTTTTATCAATTATACAGCTTATGGTGACTCTGTTCAAATTGCAGCTCAATTAGAGGCCCTGGCAAGGCCAGGACAAGTTCTTATTACTGATCAATACTTTAAAAAAGTAAGTGGAAAGGTTCCAAAACCTTATAAACAGCTTAGGGGAGTTCCACTAAAGGGATTGGGCCCTAAAAATGTTATCCATGTTTTAAAAGGGCTTGATTATCCCGATTATACGAGTAAAAAATAAAATCAAGGCCTGCTTTCCTTGTCTTTTAAAGGTACTCTACAGTAAATTTTAATAACCTCGTTTTTAATTTTGGAGTTAACGTTATGAGTGAGACCCGTTTATGGATTGATGCTGACGCTTGTCCGAAAGCCGTTAAAGAAATTATCTATAAATCATCGAGCAGGCTAAATTTTGAGGTTATCCTGGTCGCAAATGCTTACCAGTCCGTTCCTCCAAGCCCTCTTATAAAGTTAGTTAAAGTCGACCTTGGCGCTGACGTTGCTGATCATTATATAATTGAGCATTGCAAATCCTCTGATATTGTTATTACGGCAGATATCCCGCTAGCTTCTCATATTGTTAAAAAGGGCGCTTTGGCGTTAAACCCTAGAGGAGAAGTTTATGATGAAGAAAATATTGGAGAAAGACTGGCTGTAAGAGATCTAATGAAAGACCTAAGAGATAGCGGGGAAGTTATGGGTGGCCCTCCACCATATGGGCCCAAAGATAAGGCCAATTTCGCGAATTCTTTTAATAAATTGATCACCCAAAAGATGAAGTAAAAATTTCTTATAAAACCCAATAAAATTTATTGATTTAAGACAAAGAAATAGGCCCATGATACAGGCTATATCTGCCTCGTGTTTAAGCCTAAAAGACTAAGATGGTATATAACTTATGAATGATAAAAAACCTTTCAATCAAATTCCCTTAAAAAGTGAATTAGCCGCTTCACTTAAAGAAATGAGCTTTGAATCTATGACACCGATTCAGGAGATGGCGCTCCCTTATATTTTGGATAGTCATGATTTAATTGCTCAGGCAAAAACAGGTTCTGGAAAAACCTACGCCTTTGGATTGGGAATTCTTAATTTTATTGATGAATCATTTTTTAAAAACCAGGCCCTTATTTTGTGCCCAACTAGGGAGCTTGCAGACCAAGTTGCTTCTGATCTCAGAAACTTGGGGAGAAAAATTGAAAACCTTAAAATTGGAACTCTTACAGGAGGAGGCTTTGAAGAAAGGCAAAAAAAGTCTCTTGAACATGGAGTCCATATTATTGTTGGAACACCTGGTAGAGTCCTTAAATTTTTAAAAAAAGGTATTTTAAAGCCTCTTACTTTAAAATATTTTGTATTAGACGAAGTCGACCGCATGTTGGATATGGGGTTTAAAGAAAGTATAGAGGAAATTGTCTCTTACCTTCCCAGCAAACGCCAAAGCCTCCTCTTTTCTGCAACTTACCCAGAGAAGATTCAGGACCTTTCCAAGGGCGTTTTGAAAGAGCCTAAGTTTGTCAAAGTGGATACTGTCCATAATTGTGGTGTCATTGAAGAACGGTTTGTAAAAATAGAAAATCATAAAGAAAAAGAACCTCTCTTGATTTCATTCTTAGAAACCTTAGGGCCAAAAACTTGTCTTATATTTTGTAAGACAAAACAAATTTGCAAAGACCTTTCAAGTCTAATTGTAAAAAAAGGTTTTGATGCTCTTGCTATACATGGTGATTTAAACCAAAAAGAACGAAGCCTCGTTCTAACCAAGTTTACGAATGGAAGCTCCAGGTTATTGGTTGCGACTGATGTGGCGGCCAGGGGCCTTGATATTGAAAAATTAGATGTTGTTATTAATTTCGATATACCACAAGATGAAGATATTTATACTCACCGGATAGGAAGAACCGGAAGGGCCAATTCGAAAGGAGAAGCCGTTACATTTTTTATTGAAAGGGAAAGAGATTCCCTTGAATTTTTAGGAAATAGTACGTTAACAAAACCATCGGAACTAACGATGGATAAAAAAGAAGTCATCGCTCCTGAAATGAAAACACTTTTGATAGCGGCTGGTAAAAAACAAAAATTAAGGAAAGCGGATATTTTAGGGGCTTTAATTAAGGATGTCGGGATGAATGGAAGGGATATTGGAAAAATTGATCTTTTGGATCATTCCTCTTATGTGGCCATTAAAGCAGGGGCTATTGATAATGTACTTATGCGTTTAAAAAGTAGAATGATTAAAGGGAAAAGAAGAAGATTTTCTAAGGTTTAAAGCTTTGGATTAATGTTTTTTAGTTAATAAGAAAAATACCTTCATTATAAAGGCCAATTTTATATGAAAACCTTTTTCATTATTTTAATTTGTTTTATTTTAGGAAATCTTAATTACCATATATTTTTTCAAAAAGACTCCTCATATCAGGGAAAGATCAGAATTCTACCCGTAGTTAAATCTAAAAAATCAAGTACCACAAAAATTAATATGGGTCTTGACCTAAAAAGAACTGATGGAGCTTTATACCTTGGTAAGGCTATTGAAAGAGATAAAATAAGACCTTTAGAAACTCAAAATAAAAACCAAAAAAAAGATCAAATTGAAGGTGATAAATTATTACGGTTAGATGAATTAGTTAAAAAACAAATTGTTCATAGTCCTTTAAATGAAGAAAAAGACCCTATTGAAAAAAATGACCTGTTTTTAGAAAAAGAAATCTTCGAAGAAGAATTAAAAAATGACTTTGAAGGGAATCAACAATTAAAGAACTCAAAGCGAAGGGCCAAAACAAAAAGTAATCTGAAGCGGATGTTTTCAAAAAAATCATACCGTTGGGTTAAGAGAATAAGTTCTAAAAAAGGAATAAATTCTGAAAGAGACTCCCTATCATTTTATCCATGGGGTCTATGGAAAGGTCAATACCTTGATCGCTATGGAGAAATGAAAAAAATTAGCTTTAAGATAAAAAAGAAGAAGCATGAATTTAAAGACTTAGTAAACCTCAATATCAAGGTGGGTAAAGGAAGCAATTTTTATTTAGCAATTTCTAAGAACCTAAAAATTAAAATTACCAATAATAAAGAATTCTTAAATCTATACGACTACTTTTCATTTTGCATTGATAAAGAGTTAGTTCTCATTCTTTTCAAGAAGAAAAAAGAGAAGGCCTTTAAGGGCATGATAAAATTTAAAAAAGGTCAGAAAGAAAAAATTCTTGGGACCTTTAGAGTCAAAAAAGTAAATAAAAAACAAAACCTCTGATTTTTGCCACAATTTATTCTATATTTTTAAAAAAAATAAAGAGAATCTTTTGATCGGGTTACCGAAAACTATATAGTTTTATAAAACTAAACTTTTTACAAATTTAGGCTAAGAATTATCACATTTAAAAGTAAAATTATTTAACTTTTCTTTATTTTTTTAGGTTTTCTAAATAAAAAGAAAGCAAAATCATTAGTTATCATTTATTTCCTTAAAGGTTTAAGACAATAAAAATATTAGTTTTTTTTTTTTTATTATTTTTCTAAAAATCAATTGAAAATGATTTAAAATGTATAAAAAAATAAAAGGTCTTTTATTGGAGGTTGGAGATGATTTTTAAGTATTTAATGTTTCTTCTCTCTTTTTTAATAAGTATGAATCTTTTCTCTTTTCCTTCCCATATGAAAAGAGATGTGGATGCATTCTTAAAATTAAAAAAGAAAATTAAAAAAGAAGTTAAGACCTTTAACAAGGAAACTAAATTCACGATCAAGTCATCGATGTTTGGTAGTGGAAGTAAGAAATACAATTTTTATCAAAACGTTGTCCCGAATTACTGTCAATTTGGTATTGAACAGCAGGTGCATGAATCGAAAAACTCCATCTTTAGAACAAAAGATGGAAAAGGAATTGTAAATAGAAGTGGGCCTGTAGATATTGGTGATGACCTTGATATGTTTACTAAGGATTATGATCCTAGGAAAAACATGGGTTACTCAATAAGNTTTAATAATTATTTGGGTAAAACNAANCCTTTAACTCTTAATTACAAAACAAAAAGGGAAAGGGATAAGGTNAAAGANGCNCTTAATGTCGTTCANAGGCTTTGTAGAGATAANAAAAGAAGGCTTAGGAATCTAATTTCAGCAGGTGTTGACCCAGTGGAAGTAGGTGAACTTGGGAAGTTGAAAAAAGGAGAAAAGAGTCAGGGTTATAATCGTAACCCTTATGACCTTTCGAAGTTCAACGGGAAAGGGTTTAAACATAACCCTGCTATGACTATCCCTACATCTAATAAATTTGGTCCTTTTCCTTATAGGACAAGTGGACAGGACCTTGTGACAGTGGGGGCGCTTGGAGGAGAAAGGTCTTTTATTCGAAGAATTGCAATTTCACAGCAGGCCAAAAAATCAATCGATATTTTGAATTTACAATTTATGGCCGATGAAATCGGGATGGTCCTTGGAGAACTTTTAATTAATAAAAGGAAACAAGGAGTTAATGTACGGCTTTACATAGACGCTTTCTCTGTTTTTGTTGATGGAAGGGACGCGATCGCTCAAGGGAATTCATACATTCTCTATAGAAATATGATGGCCCATGGTATTCCTGTTTATGGCTTCCAGTGTGATTCCAAGTGGAAACTTCTAAAGCAAGAATGGGATAATACAAAGAAAATTAAGGGACGTTCGTGGATGCATAGATTCCATGAGAAAATATGGATTGCTGATGGTGATGTGGCCATTGTTGGAGGAGCTAATATTACAGCTTCTTACCACATGGTTTACCCGAATGGACGTTTGAGATGGCGGGATATGGACGTTGAAATGACGGGGAGAAAGACAATTAAGGATCTTACAAATAGAATAGATGAAAAAGTTAAGCTCTATAATAGAGATTTTCCGGATCCTAAGAAAATGAAGTGTTTTAATAAATATCCAGTCGGGACGGTTAAATGGAAAAACTTTGTTAAACTAAAAACTAAAAAATATATTCCTTTCGGTTCGGGTAAAATAAGTAAGGATCAAGACTTTGCTATGAAGTATGTTAAAAAATTATCAAAAGGTGATTTTAACCTTGAAGGTAAAAAGTGGAAGTTAAGAAAAGTCAGGACGAAGGGATCAAGAGTTGTTTTTTCAAGGCCAAAGTTTGGAGAACTTTATCTTGAACAAGTTTACATAGATCTAATTAATAAGTCGAAGTACGAAATTTTACTAGAAAACTCCTACTTTATTCCTTCCCAACCGCTTTTAGATGCTTTAATCAAAGCTTCTCAAAGAGGGGTAAAAATTAAAATTCTGACTAATGGCCCGGAGACAAACGAACCGCCTATGGTTATGACCCCGTTAGCGAGGTTCTATTACAAGGACCTCATGGATGTGAATCAAGGGAATAAAAGGCATGAAGCAGAAATTTATGAGTGGAACGGCCGGTACAAAAATGGCAAAGATATCCATTTTGGTATGGTCCACTCTAAGTTTGCTGTTTTCGACAGGCAAATTACACTCATTGGCTCTTATAACTTTGATAATGTAAGTCGGGACTTTAACGAAGAATTGGCGATTCTTTATGATGGAACAGATTTGGCCTTGTATATTGCGAAAAGGTTTTATGAGTATGACCTTAATTACACGGAAAGAATCAAATACAAGGATGCACTCAAATATAAAAAACCGAGGAATTTTGGTCAACAGATGATTTTGAAAATGCTTAGAAAAATGGAAAGTCGAATTTAAAACAGATTTTCTTTAGATTTAATAAAAGGGCCTCCTTTAGGGAGGCCTTTTTTATGGAGGTGTTTTTTTAGGGAATAGAAAATCCTATTTTTCTTAAAAACTCACACAGTTTAATAAGGGGGAGCCCAATAATTCCTGTTGAATCATCCACATCAATGCTTTCAAAAAGGGAGACTCCCAGTGACTCAAGCTTGTATGAGCCAGCACAATCAAATGGTTTATCATAATCAACATAGCGAGTGATGGCATCTTTATCCAATGCTCTCATCTTCATTTTGGCCATTGAGGTAAAAAGATAGTCCCCATCATCTTCAGCAATGCATACTGCTGTAATTAATGTATGTTCTTTACCTTGCAATTCAAGAAGTTGCTCAATCGCTTTTTCTCGGCCACCAGGTTTTCCCAAAACCTTTCCTTGAAGATCAAGGATTTGATCACTTCCAATGGAAACTTCATCTAAAGCTCTTAAGGCCCGCTTAGCTTTTAACTTGGAAAGTTCCTCTGCAATTTTTCTGGGTTCTTCAAGGCTTTCTTTTATGATTTCTTCTTTAACACCAGGGTCACGTGTCTGAAAGGGGATATTTAATCTTTCTAAAAGCTCTTTTCTGTAAGAGCTTGTACTAGCTAAAATAAGTTTTTTTTCCATTATTATTTAAAACACCTTTCAATTTAAATTACAATAAAAATTAAATAAACTTTAAATATTTTTATAGAGGGCCTTTAGTAAAAAATTTATTTACTTCTCTCAAGGCTTCGCTGATGGCCTTTTCAAATTTTATTTTATGAGGTTTGGATTCTTTTGGATTTTTACCAACATAGGTATTGAGGCAATTATCTATCCTCTTTAAATAAGCAAAAGTACTTGCCCCTTCTTCCACTTTAAGATGGCATTGACTTGCTGTAAGAAAGTCCTTAATCCCACCTTGCTTCTTAATAACATTAAAGGCCACTTTTCTCGCAGGTTTGATAAGTGACTGTGATGGCCTTATTTTAGAGAGCTTAAAGTAGGAGAAGAGAACGGAAGTGGCATAATTTTTACACATGAGTGCTTCAAGTTCATCAAGCTTTGGTCTCGCTTGAGATTGTATGGAATGGAGGACGCAAAGTACGGTTAACGTTACGGGGAAAAGACGAAAAAATGACTTCATCTGACTCACCTTAAACTTAGAGTTAATAAAAAAGAGCTTTTTAGTAACGCCGGTGCAAATCTTTCGGCTCACAACCACTTTTTTCGGCCCTGTAGTCTCTGAAAGTTTATTTAATTTTTTCAAGTGCTTAACTATCGGAAAAGAAGAAGAAGAGCTTATCTTTTTATATAATTTTTTTAAATAATTTGAGTTGAAGTGCTTTTAGGTGAGTTTTTTGAGACAAAGTTTAGTCGCCTTCTGAATAGTCTACCAAGGTCAGCCCTTTTCTTGTATTATGCGAGTAAATAGCCGACTGAAAAAGTCGGGAAGGGTGGGTTAAGCGATAAAAGGGCCTAGATGAAAGCAAAAGCAAAAAGTGGTGTAAAATCAACTAGTTATGGAACTTCTTTAAAGCAAAGAAAAGAAGAGGAAAGAGATATTGTTAAAGAACTTGGTCATATTCACGTTGTGGGTGCGAAAGAGCACAATTTAAAAAATGTTGAAGTTAAAATACCCAAGAAAAAGTTAGTTATTATCACTGGGGTTTCGGGTTCTGGAAAGTCATCATTGGCCTTTGATACGGTTTATGCAGAGGGTCAGCGGCGCTATGTTGAATCTCTTTCAAGTTATGCTAGGCAGTTTCTAGGCCAAATGGAAAAGCCTAAGTTTGACACGATAAGGGGACTCTCTCCTACGATTGCTATTGAACAAAAGGCGGCCAGTAAAAATCCAAGGTCTACAGTTGGGACTATAACAGAAGTTTATGACTATTTGAGGGTTCTCTTTGCTAGAGTAGGAACTCAGTTTTGCCACAATTGCGGAAAAGAGGTCGGTCGTGGTGATGCCATGAGTATGGTTAATCAAATTTTAAAGATACCTGATTCGACTAAAATTATTCTTTTGGCACCGGTCATTGAAAATAGAAAGGGTGAGCACAAGGAAATTCTCGAGGGATTTAAGAAAGAAGGCTATAGAAGAGTTCGTATTGATGGAATTATTAGAGATATTGAAGATATTCAAAGCTTGGCCAAAAATAAAAAGCATAATATTGAAGTAGTTATTGACCGTCTTAAAATAAAAAAAGATAAGGCATTTCAAAAAAGACTCACAGATTCTGTTGAACAGTCTTTAAAAGTGGGGCATGGGCAAATATTTATCCATATAGAAGGGAGAGAAGACCTGAAAATGAGTGAGGCCCGTTCTTGCTGTGGTCATGCTTTTCCGGAGCTCATACCTCAGCTCTTTTCCTTCAATTCACCTACGGGTATGTGCGAAGACTGCCATGGGCTTGGGACAGTTATTGATATCGATGTTGAAAAAGTGATCCCTAATGAAAATTTGTCAATTAGTGAAGGCGCCGTTAAGCCTTGGGACAACTACTTTGAAAGTGATGGTTCAAAAAAGGAGCTTTCATGGGGACTTGCCAGAATTGAAGCTATGGAAGCTGCTTGGGGTTTAAACCTTAATATTCCGTGGAAAAAGATTCCAAAAAAGATAAAAGAAAGAATTCTTTATGGTTGTGAAGATCCTCGTTATCAGTTGACAATGCAATGGTTTGGAGAAAGTGGAGAAGGACAGTGGAATACAGATTATGAAGGTTTGATTCCAAGGCTTATGAGACTTTATTTGAAACATAAAAGTGATGGACGGAGGTCTTGGATTTCAAAATATATTTCAACTCTTAATTGTCAGACTTGTGGAGGTAAAAGGCTTAAGGATGAGGTTCAACACGTCCTTGTTAAGGATAAATCCATTAGTGAAGTAACTTCTATGGCGATTCAAGAGGCCTTGGACTTTTTTAAAGGAATGAAACTTAAAGGAAATCAAAAGCTGATAGCTGAAGAGCTTTTAAAAGAGATTACGGATAGGCTCCGTTTTCTTGTGAATGTTGGACTCAACTACCTTTCATTAGACCGCCATGGGCCTAGCCTCTCAGGTGGTGAAGCACAAAGGATACGCCTTGCTTCTCAAATCGGCAGTGAATTAACAGGAGTCCTTTATATCTTAGATGAACCTTCTATTGGCCTTCATCAAAGAGATAATATTAAGCTAATCAATACACTTAAAAGATTAAGGGATATTGGAAATAGTCTTATTGTTGTTGAACACGACCAAGAGACAATGGAAGCGTCTGATTGGGTCATTGATATAGGACCTGGAGCAGGTCACTTGGGAGGGCAAATTATAGCGGAGGGCACTCCTGCCCAATTAAAAAAAAGCCGTGTCTCGATGACAGGTCAATATTTAAGTGGCAAGGAAAGTATACCTGTCCCTGAAGAAATTCGAAAACCAAGTGATAAATGGTTACGAATAGTAGGGGCAACAGAAAATAATTTGCAAAATATTACTGCGGAGATTCCTATCGGGCTTTTCACTTGTATCACTGGGGTTAGTGGAGCAGGAAAGTCAACTCTCATTAATCAGATTTTATACCCTGCTCTAAGCAGATTGCTTCACGATTCTGATGTTGAAGTAGGGAAGTATGAGTCTATTGAAGGATTGGATTATTTTGACAAGGTCATCAACATTGATCAAAAACCTATAGGAAAGACTCCTCGTTCAAACCCTGCTACGTATACAAAGGTTTTCGATTTGATCCGAGATCTTTTTGAACAAGTTCCTGAAGCTAAGGTTCGTGGTTATAAAAAAGGTCGTTTTTCATTCAATGTAAAGGGTGGACGGTGTGAAAAGTGTGAGGGAGATGGTTTTATTACAGTTGAAATGCATTTTCTTGCAGACGTTTTAGTTCCCTGCGAAGCCTGTAAAACCAAGCGGTTTAATCAACCTACATTGGAGATACTTTTTAAAGGTCACTCTATTGCTGATGTGTTGGATTTGTCAGTTTCAGAGGCGCTTGACCTTTTTGCAAACCAACCAAAAATCAAAAAGATTTTGACAACACTCATGGATGTTGGGCTTGGTTATATAAAATTGGGACAGCCAGCGACGACTCTTTCTGGAGGAGAGGCCCAAAGAATTAAATTGGCCAAAGAACTTTCAAAAAGGGATACAGGGAAGACTCTCTATATTCTTGATGAACCCACCACTGGTCTCCATTTTCAAGATATTAAAAAACTTCTTAGTGTTTTGGACAGACTTGTTAAAGGGGGAAATACGGTCATTGTTATAGAACATAATCTGGATGTTATAAAGTGTGCTGACTGGTGTCTTGAGGTCGGTCCTGAGGGAGGCCATCTGGGCGGAAAAATCGTTGCAAGTGGTTCACCA
This sequence comes from Halobacteriovoraceae bacterium, assembly GCA_002715375.1. GTDB lineage: Bacteria > Bdellovibrionota > Bacteriovoracia > Bacteriovoracales > Bacteriovoracaceae > UBA7317. The sequence goes on along the minus strand of PAZA01000029.1, from coordinate 12,076 downwards.
AAAAAGTTGTCTCTGTCTAAAAAGGGTCCAACTGGAAGCTTTTTAAAACAAATCTTCAAGAATGTTCCAAGTTAAGATACAATTGTTTTAAACCTGTTAAAGTTAAGGATCCTGTAATCTTCAGGAATTTTTCAAGGATGAAAAATGAAAAAAATGACCCTTTTTAGTTCATTAATTTTGTTTCTTTTTGTTTCTCCAAATAAGGTCCTTACAAAGGAAAAGAAAAAAGTCTATAAACTAGCTACTATTGAGTGGCCCCCATATACTTCTAGCAAGTTGAAGGGAAAAGGTTGGGCAAGTGCTGTTGTTAAAGCAGTTTTTAAGAATCAAGGTTATAAAGTCAGAGTTGCGGTTATGTCCGGGAAAAACACCTGGGGCAAAGTCCTTAAAAATGTAAAAAGTGGGAAGCTCATTGGTGGTTTTCCAGCTTATTATTCTGAAGATAGAACAATAGACTATTTTATAACAAGGGCCTTTGGAAATGGTCCTCTCGCCTTTTTTAAAAGAAAAGGAGAGGATATCCCTTTTGATGGGGATCTTGAAACTTTGAAGAGTTTTAAGATTGGTGTTGTTAAAGATTATTACAATGGTGAAGTTTTTACCCGAGCCGATTATTTAAAAAAGAGAATGTTTAAAAGTGACCGCGTTAGTCTTGTTATGTTAACTAAAAAGAGGGTTGACCTCGTCTTACTCGATAAATTAGTCACTGAGTACCACTTAAATAATGATCCTTATTTAAAAAAATTAAAAGGAAACCTTCAGGTTGTTAAGCCTGTCCTTCAAAATAAAGACCTTCATGTTCTCTTCACTAAAAAGAACAAGATGGGCGCCAAACTTACGATTGCATTTAACAAGGGGTTGAATGCCCTTAGACAAAGTGGTGAGCTTAAGAAGATTTTGGAAGAATACAAAGCGAACTAAAAAGAGAGCAATGAAAAAGTAAAGTTGACCCTGTTTTAAACGAATCGAAGATTTTGTAAAATTATTCCCATAGGGTGCTTTGAGACCTTTTCTCTACACATAATCTCATTTTGATAAAGGAAAATGAAAAATGGATGATTCATCAAAAACAAGCCTTATGAAAGAAGGCCTACCTTCGGCCATCCTCCTTGTTATCCTTCTTGTCATTGGTTTAGTCCTCGATAAAATGGGGCAAAATATCCATTGGCCTGGTTATTTGTCTATGGTCCTTTTTTATGTAGTGATCTTTGTTGTAGGGACTTACGCGGCTCATATCGGTCGTCAAAAGCAAAAAGACCTTAACACGGATTCAACTGATACGATGATGCTAGCGGGTCGGTCGGTTCCTCTTATGATGGCCATTTTTACTATGAGTGCCACCTGGGTCGGTGGAGGTTATATAAATGGGACAGCAGAATATACAAGCTCTAGTGGACTTGTTTGGGTTCAAGCCCCTTGGGGTTACGCGCTTAGCTTAATTTTGGGGGGTCTCTTTTTTGCAAAAAAGATGAGGCGCCACGAATTTAAAACAATGTTGGACCCTTTTGAGAGAAGGTATGGAAAAGGAGTCGCTGGGGTTCTTTATCTTCCTGCACTTATGGGGGAAACTTTTTGGACGGCAGCTATTTTAACGGCCTTAGGTTCAACATTTGGTACAGTTCTTGGCCTTGATTTCACTCCTTCGATTATTCTTTCAGCAGCTGTTGCGATTGCTTATACAGCTCTAGGAGGTCTTTGGGCCGTTGCTTTAACAGATATGATTCAAATGGTCCTTCTTCTTGTTGGACTTTTCCTTGTTCTTCCCTTTGCTTTAGATCACGTTGGTGGCTGGGACCTTGCCTGGCAAGCTTATGAAAAGAAAATGGGGGCTTCTGCTTCACTAATCCCAACGAAAAAAGCATTGGGAAATTATTTTTATAATTGGTGGGATTATGCTCTCCTTCTTATTTTTGGTGGGATTCCATGGCATGTTTATTTTCAGAGGGTGCTTTCTTCCAAAGATGAAAATACGGCCCAAAGGCTATCAATTATCGCTGGCTTTGTTTGTATTTTAGCGGCCATCCCTGCTAGCATGATCGGTGTTATTGGAAATGTGGTGGATTGGACAAGCGTTGGTTTACCCCAAGCCCCTGAGGCTGCTCAAGTCCTCCCTAATGTTGTTCGTTACCTTACAAATCCTTGGGTTGCCACGATTGGTCTGGGTGCTATTGCAGCAGCAGTTATGTCCTCTGTTGACTCATCAATCCTCTCAGCTTCTTCAATGGCCGGTTGGAATGTTTTTAGACCACTTTACTCTCATTTTAAGAAAAAAGAAGTAGAGCCTAAGTCTCTTGCTAAAGTCATCCAAGGGTGTATTTGGATTGTTGGAATTGCGGCCACTTTAATTGCATTAAGAAAGGGAAGTGTTTACGAGCTTTGGTTTTTATGTAGTGATTTTGTTTATTGTATCTTATTTCCTCAATTAGTTTTGGCCCTCTTTGATAAGAAGGCCAACACAATAGGAAGTGTTTGTGGTTTTATTGTAGCGGCTGTCCTTCGATTTGGTGGTGGTGAAGCGACTCTTGGAATCCCTGACTTTTTTGAATATCACAACCTTTTTAATATGCCAGAGTTAGTTGATGGCAAAACAGGGCTCTTTCCTTTTAGAACGTTAGCGATGGTTTCAAGTCTTATAACGATAATGGTTGTCTCAAGGTTGACTCAAAAAATAAACCCCCCAAGGTCCTTAGAAAAGGCAGAGGGTTAGAAGAGTTAAAAAGTCAAAGGTAAGCCTTCATGGTATTGGAGTCAATTGAAAAGGTCTTTTTCCTCCTCTTTGGCTTTGGCCTTGTTTTTTACATAGGTCTTGTTGTTGAGGCGAAAGAGCTCCTTCCTTTTCTCAAAACAAAAGTGACTCTCTTATTAGGGCCTTTTTATCAGTTTGGTCTTTCACCTCTACTAGCATTTGGTTTAGGCAACATCCTTAATCTAGAGGGCCTTATTTTTCAGGGATTTCTACTTTTATCAATGACTCCTTGTGGCTCAGTTCCCAATTCTCTAACAATTTTAGCGAAGGGAAACAAGGAATTGAGCGTTGCTATAACCATTGTAAATTCAGTCTTAGGCCTTATTTTTATACCAATTTTGGCAAAGGTTTACCTTAAAGAAGGCGGTGAGGTCACATTACCAATTTTAAATATGTTTGGGAATTTGGTTGGGTTGGTTTTCTGTATCGCTGGAGGAGTGATAATAAAAGAGAAAATGCCTTCCTTCGTAGGTCTTTTGAAAAAAACTATGGGCTTTATATTAAGTTTAAGTATTTTAGGGATTTTGATTTTTTCAGGAAAAAAAATTCTTATTCTTTTTTATAAAGCTCCCTTTGAAAATTTTATAGCGGCATTCATTTTACCTTTGGCCCTTTATATAGGATGTTTTTTACTCTCTCTTTTTTTAAAAAGGTCAAATGGTGACTCAAAAGCACTAGCTTTGGGCTCTGGGACTTTTAATTCTCCTCTAACAATAGTTCTTATTTTAGGTAGTTATCCGCTTGGTGTTTCGGGAGAAGTTTTAAAAATTCCTCTTCTCTACACACCTTTAATTCTTATTGTTGGGGCTTTGACTGCTTTTTCTTTTTCTTTCATTTCTAGTAGGCAAGTGAAACAGTCTGGGAATATTTAATTTAAAAAAAATATAAATGTTTCGATATATATTGGGTTATATAACTTTTAATAAAGTTAAAGGGAAATTTCATGAAAGTTTATTTTATGTTGTTTTGTATGATTATCTCGTTTCAGGCAGTTTCAAAGAGCAAAGCTCCAGTTATTGAGCTCTATGGTGACAACAATTATCCTCCCTATAGTTATGTTACAAAAGATAAAACTTTTACTGGTATATACCCCAAGATATTAAGGGAAGCTGCTAAAGAAATAGTTGGCTATAAAGTTATTATAAGTCCTATTCCATGGAAAAGAGGGCTTCGAATGTTAGAGAAAAATAAAATAAAGGGTTTGTTCCCCCCTTATTTTAGAGTTGAGCAAAGACCATTTATGTGGCCTTACTCTTTAGCAATACTGGAGGAGGAAGCAGTTGTCGTCTGTCGGAAGGGGGTAAGTCTAGGTGCTAAGCCTTTTTGGCCTATGGATTTCAAAAAGCTAGTTATTGGAAGAAACTTAGGTTTTGCCACAGGAGGACCTATTTGGAAGGAGCTTATTGAGACTAAAGAAATAAAAGATCATCAAGTAAGGGATATGGAAATGGGCATTACTATGATGTCAAAGGATAGAATCGACTGCTATATGAATGATCGAATTAGTATTTTTTGGACGATAAACAAGATGATAAAGGATAAAAAAATTAGTAAGGATAAAAGGTTTAAGTTTGTGGAAAAAGCCATCATTTCGAGAGAGAGAGGGTTTATCGGATTTTCTTCAAAATGGAATCCAGACTACAAGGAGGACTTTTTGAAAAAACTCAATAATTCTCTCCATGAATTGAGGAAGAAAGGGCGTGTCGAAGAAATAAAGAAGGAATTTTTATCGAAAGAACCAATTTAGTCTTGGGTGAACATAATATTATTGAAAAAATTGTTTTCTGCATGACAGGGATTATGCTCCATCTTCCTCTTCTTCTTCATCACTTGGTTCCTTAAGCTCCCTGTTTTTAAGTGTTATGCTTCTGATTTTTTCTCTTTGTATTTCATTAAAACCTTTAAAAGTCATTTCAGATTTGAAGGTATCTTTGGAAATTTGTTCTGAAAAAACCACAACACCTTTCAGGTTAAAGTTTACCTTATAAATTTCTGTAAGGGTTTCAGACAGGATAGTAACGGTTTCTCCATCTGAAATTTTAAAGGGAACTTCGAGAAAAGCGCCAATTTCTGATAAAGAGCTTAGTTTTAAAGGACCCTTATTCTTGAATTCTTGGAGCGTGACCATAAGAGTTGATGGAACTGAGTGGAATCGGCTTCCAGAACTCTGTCCCATAAGTCTTTCAATTTTCTGAAGAAGAATCTTATCATCAATTGGTTTAACAATATAATCATCACCTCCACCTTGGAGGGCCAAATCAATTTTTGTTTGATCATCATAGGATGAGCAAAAAAGAATTTTAAGGTTTATGTCATCGTTGAAGCTTTTACTTATGGCATTTTTTTTACTTTTTTCCTCTTTATGTTTTTCTATTTCTTGGGCCTGTTTATTTTTAACTTTTTTCAATTTAAGTTTAAGCTGATGGAGGGTTTGAATGCCATTCATTTCCGGCATCATGATATCGAGAATAAGAACATTGATTTCTCCATCTTCTTGGAGGATGTTGATACACTCCTTTCCATTAGAGGCTTGAATAACCTCGTAGCCGGCCCTGCTTAATTTAAGGGCCATAAAAATCCTAAGGTCGTCACTGTCGTCACAAATGAGAACTTTACCTTTCTTTTCTTCTTCCGCCATTTTTTTCTCAACAAAAATTATAAAATTAAAACCACCCTCTAAAGCTGTTTTCTATTTTAGTTGTTTTTCCTAAAAATGAGTTAACTTTTTGAGCCGATAATGAATAAAAAAATAAAATTAGATTAAATAAGTTAATTTTATAAATAAAAAAATAAAAGCTATAATAAATAGTGACTTTAATTAAAATTTTTTTTAAAAAGTCCCGAAATGAAGGTAAATCCAAACAAACCAGGGTAGTCATCAAGAAATGCTGAAACTATCAAATTTATTAAAGTTTACATTATTTATTTTCATAGGCCAGAACCTATTTTCCGCAGAAGTGGATAATTTTAGAGGTCGTTATGAGGATATACCTGATATGAGAAGGACTTTTAATAAAAAGACGATCTTTTACTTTAAAAAAGGAATAAAGGAGCTCAATAAAAAAAGTCATAAATGTGAAGCGGGACCTTTTTATAAAAAAATGAGGCGTTATTTCAGGAATCATATGACAGGAAAGTTTAATAAATGGATGTTAACAAGTAAGGATGTCCATGTTGTGTATACAAAGCCCAAAGACAGTATATATAAGTATTGGAACACTTTTGAAAGCTTTCCAATCAAATTACTTTCTCCGATTATGTTCCAAAAACCAGCAGGTGTCCTAGCTGGATATGTAAAAGTAGGACCGGTTTTACTCGGGACTGACAAATTTGAACATTTTCTTGGAACTGGTTTTACCTATTTCAAGTCTTACTTTATTAAAAAGAAAACAATTAATCAGACTGCTCAAATAGGTTGGAGGGATGAAGTTGGACCTCTCGGTGGAATGACAGTCGGGGTGATGTCTTTTGGGGACTTGGCAGCTGAGTTTAATGGAATGTTTTTTTGGAATGATCTTTTAAGATTTCATGACTCTTTAACAGATAAGAAAAGGTCTTTAAGAAAAAAGGATTTTGTCCGCGATCATAGAAATGGACCTTATATCATTTGTAAAAATAATAAGTGGCAATTAAATAAATACAAGCCATTTGATTGGGCCCATTATTTGGATGATAGTATGGATGAGGCGATTAACTGTAGCCTTTTTAAAACAAAAAGTATGGGAGTAAAAGTTAAAAAATCTCTAAGAGAGCTAGAAAGAAAAAAAGGAATAAAGTTTAAGTGTCCTATGGATCCGGAAAAGTTTGAAAGGCTTAAAAGAAAATATGGTAAATATGCTCCACTCATTTTAAATGAGTCTGGTCATGGACCCATTACTAAGGAAATTAGGTGGAGGAAGTGGAGAAAAATAAACTTAGATACCTATAAAAACCCTGTTCAAAAGAATTAAAAGCCGTAAATAGATTTATTAAAAATTTATCAATCAAAATAGTCACTACCGAATGCCTTTTTAGTGGTAGTATGGCTTTAGCAGCATGAAACTTGGGAGGAGCAATTGAAAAAAGAGTCAACTTTATTTATTGCCCTTCTCATTGTAGTTCTCGTTTCTGTCGGTGGTCTTGGGGTTTACGTGGCGAATATTGCCCAATCAAAAAAAGAAATAAGTAAAAAAGACTTAAAAAAAATTATTGATGAGAATCCCCTTTACTTTGCTGAATCGTTTAAGGGGGTTATGGTGGCCCTTCAAAAGCAGGAAGGCGAAAAAAGGAGGAGGGCCGAGTTAGAAAAAATGGAGGCGCTTTTTGACAAACCGTTAAAGCCAAGCATCGATAAGGAAGCTTTTCTGGGACCAAAAAATGCACCTATAGTACTTGTAGAATATTCAGATTTTGAATGCCCTTATTGCTCTCGGTCTGCCGAAACAGTTAAGGTTTTGCTCAAAAAGTATCCTGGAAAAATAAAGTTTATTTATAAACATCTTCCTTTAAAATTTCATAAAAATGCCATGGTTGCCGCACAATATTTTGAAGCAGCATTACTTCAGGATAAGAAAAAGGCCTTTGATTACCACTTTAAAATTTTTGAATCTCAAAGAACCTTGCAAAAGGGTGGAGAAAAGTTTCTAAAAAAACTTGGTAAAGAACTTGGATTTGATCTTGGTAGGCTGACGAGAGATGCTAATTCTGGTCAGGTTTTATTAAAAATTAAATCCCATGTTGATGAAGCTACTAAGTTTGATATAACAGGCACTCCAGGTTTTTTAGTCAACGGAGTTCCTATTAAAGGCGCCTACCCAATTGAATATTTTGATCATGTTATAAATAGGTTGGTAGAAAAAAATCCTGCCCTTTTTAAATAGCCCAATGGCCCATATTATGTTCAGAGGTCTGGAAATGAAATGTAGTGGATTTAGTGGATTTAGTGGATTTAGTGGAAAAGGCATTTCTAGGACTTTTTCCTAAATTAGTCATGACCTTTTATCTTTAAATTCTTAAATTCTTAAATTCTTTTTCTAAATCATTATTTCTTTCTCAATTTTGGTTAAAACAGAAGGGCTTTTTGAGGTATTAATAATGCCTAAATGACCTAAAATAAAGGAGGCCACATAAACCTTGGTGTCGCTACTAAGGTTGTTTGAAAGGTCATCTAAGTAAATAAAATTAATTTAGATAACATTTGGCGTAAAAAATACCGGATGGCATCTAAGGGTTTGATATTACCCAAAAACTACTTTATTATGCGTAGCATCTAATTTGTAGCATGGTAAAGGTTTATGGCAACCAAAAAGAACATTCCAGAAAGAAGAAGGGTACTCGGCAAAGAAGCTTTGATGCTTCAATTCAATGAGACCTTAAAGTCCCTTTATCCTGATAAAAAAGCCGAACAGAAAGATCTCTTTCTGGAATTAGATTCACTTTTAAACGACATTTACCCAGAACTAGAAAATAATCTTGTTAACAATAAAAAATTTTTTGGTGGAATGCCAACGGATTGGAGTGCTTCCTCCCTTTTTGATTATTACCTTAAAAGGCGGGAACCCCTTCCTCAACATTGCAACTATGGTTTTGTTTTGAGTGATTTTTTACCAAATACTTTTAACCCTCTTTTGAAGGCGGCAACCTTTGTTTTAAACCTTTACAAGTTTTTAAAGGAAAAGAGAGAGGGCCATTTTTCTTGCACTCCTACAAAGTGGGGAATGGTTGATAATACTGTTTACAAGAAATTTATCCATCTAACGAGAAGGCCTGGAATTAGCAGAGATTCTGTTGTTTACAATTCATGGGTTGATGTCCAGTCGATCATAGTTATTTATAATGGCCATTATTTTAAAGTTCCTCTCTATGATAAAAGAAAAGATCATATTTATAATGCTGAAGAGTTAACGAATGCCTTCAGCAAAATAGTCCATGCAAAAAAGGATAAGAAGAATCATTTTCCGCTAGGTGTGATGACTTCATTAAACAGGGACAAGTGGGGTCGATACCAAAGCTCTTTTAGGGAGTTGGAGGGCTTTTCTGGATTTTTAGATGAAATAGAAAAATCTCTTTTTGTCCTCTCTTTAGATTTAGAGGAAGTTCCCTCTAGCAAAACTGATAAGGTAAGGATAGCAATCGATGGCCCTCCAGAAAACCGTTGGTACGATAAATCTTTAAATCTTTCTGTTTCTAAAAAGGGAACAATAAGTGTTAATTGTGATCATCTAATTATGGATGGTTCTCCTTTTTTAGAAATGATTAATAGTGCTTTTGAGGCGAGTGAAGCCTGTAAATCCATTCAAAGCAAAAGCGAAGTTATTGGTAAAAATGAAGTACCTTTTTATGAATTAGTTTCTCCCAATATAACTAAAATTATTCCTAAAAAGGACCAAAATGATATTGGGGATGATATTAAAAGGGAAAAGAATGAGATAAGTTGTTCTCACCATGTGCTTCCCATAGGAATGGAGCTTTTAAATAAACTTAAGCTAAGACCAGATATGTCTTTTCAGCTTTTTATTCAAATGGCCAGTCTTATGACCTTCAAATCGATTCTTCCAACAAGTCAGGCCGTGGAGATGAGGACCTTTGAATATGGACGTTATGATACTATTCTTTCAAATTCAAATTATATTAAAAAGCTGATGAAGCTTTTTGAAATTGCTAATGATATGGAGAGTGCAAAACCTTTTATGTCTCTTTTTAGAGCAATGGTTGAAAATCAAAAAAATAAAATTGTTAGTTGTAAAAAAGGTGAAGCTCTGATTACTTATTTAGATGCTCTCCTGGCCTTGGATTTACCTTTAGAAAACCCAAAGAGAAAATCGTTAGAACGCTTTAAACTTCTTTTTGAAACTAACCTTATGTTAAAAGGTTTAATGGACCCCTACATATCAACCTCGGGAATACCTTCCCTCAAGTCAATTGATACTTTTGCTTTTACTGATTTTGGGAAGGAAAAGTTGGGATTAGGTTATATTATAGGACCCAAAGAGGTTATTCTTGGGGAGTATAGATTAGGTACTTTTAAAAAGAAAAAAGATAATTTTATAAATAACCTGAAAGATTTGATTAATAAATTTATTTTTCTTTATGAAGGTAATGATCCGGAATTTAAAAACAGGTCAATATTAGACCATGGTACGGAACTCTTAAAAGAGGCAAGGTGACGTTATGGGTTGGATTTATTTATTAAGTGCAATTTTATTAGAGGTTTCAGGAACTATGTCGATGAAACTCTCTGAAGGTCTTACAAAAACAATTCCTTCTATTTTAATATTTGTCTTTTATGGACTATCTCTTTCCCTTTTGACTTTGGCATTAAAGTCAATTCCTGTAAGTATTGCTTATGCTATATGGTCAGGGATAGGAACAGCTCTGATTGCAGTTATAGGCTTTACCTTTTTCCAAGAAAGTTTTAGTACCGTTAAGTGGCTTGGAATTGGATTAATTATAATAGGGGTTGTCCTGATTAATTTAAAAGGAACAACCCACTAAGCTTAAAGAGCTTTGATCAAAGGTCTATTCTTTTTGTTGAAGACGGTTTTCTGGAAAGTCTTTTGTGAAGGCGGTCACAAGGAAATTTCTCAATAACGGTCATGTTTTCCTGATGGTAGCCCCCAATCTTCTCGGCACTTTGATAGTCTGTATGGCATTTGTATTCTTGGCCCACCACTTCTTTCACAAACTTTTTGTTTTGGGATTTGTTTTTAGGACCATTTAAACATTTTTGCATGACCCCAAAGACGATCCCGGTCCTGTGCATACCTCCGTAGCAGTGAATAAGGGCATTGCCTGGAACAGAAGCTATTTGATCGATGATAGCTATAACATCCTTGTAAATGCTTTCGGCCCCTCTTTCCTCGAGGTCATAATCAAAGCCTTTAATTTGGGTATAATGTCCAAAGCTTCCTTGTTTATCCTTAGTGGACCGAAGAAAATTATTTTTTTCCCAATAACTTAAAACATACTTACTTTTGAAGCTTCCATCGTAAAGGTTCACAATTTGTCTTATATCAGCATTCTCAACCAAATACTGGAGGCATTGGCGGGCCTTGCCTTTGACCTTGCCTTCGGGAAAGATTCCTTTTTGGATTTTATCGTAAGGAATTTTACCAGAAAAGATTTTCCCACTTAAAAATGAAGACCGGTAAACTGTTTTTACTCCTGATGGGAAATGGAATTTGGCGGCACCCATATTAGATGTTTCGGCTACATTTAAAACAACAAGTCTTTCAAATTCACCAAAGTTTGTCTTTCTAAGTTTCCCTAAGGTGTAGCTCCAATGGACATTATCGTCACAGATAGCTGGTTTTTCGATTGCAAAGTCTTTTTCTTTCTTTCCCTGTTTTTTCCAATAATCGTGTGAAATTTTTGTGCAATTAAATGTTTCCGCATGAGAAAACTTAAAGGCAAATAAGATGCAAAAAAGGAAAAGGCAAAATTGTTGAAGATTAGTCACAGGAAACCCTCCAAAAAAATGATGGGCTTAGGATACCGAATTAATAAAGGTAATTATAGAGAAAATAAAAGAGATCTCAAGCCTAAAGGTTAGAGCAGTCCTTTAATAAGATTAAAGAGCTTTTTGATTTAATGTGGTGTTGGCGCTTTTTTTGGAATTGGCGCTTTTTCTAAAAAGTATTTTTCAAAGAGACCTTTAGGCCACTTAGTTGGTTTTTGGGTTTTTTTGTCCAAACAAACAAGGTGCATTTTGCAGGTTGAGAGGAGTTTTCCTTCTTCGTTTTTCATGCTGCATAGCGCTATTGATGTCAGGCTTTTCAGCTCGGAAATGAAGGATGTAATGATAAAAGGCTCATCACCATAAATAGGTTTTATGTACTCTATTTCTGTTTTCCGGATGACAAAAGCTATAGGCAGCTCCATAACCTTTTGAAGACCTAGGTCGTTTTCCCTCATTCCGTGAAAGCGGTGGTTTAGGAAGTACTTAAAGTAGTGTTCTGAATTCATATGACCGTAGAGGTCTAGCTCGGAAAAGTGAGCGCGGTGAACGGAGTGAAAAATTTTTGGTACCATAGACTTAGCCTCTTCCAAAAAAGGTAAAAAAAGGGTACTTGATCAATTCGTTTATGTCCATGAGAAGGAACTGGGGACTTTAAATAGATTACTCAGTGGGTTTGACGAGGGACTTTTAAACTTGCAATTTTAATAGCCGAAAGGCAATCTAGTGACGATAAATTGAGGATTAGAGGAGATAAAAGAGTGAATAACTCAAGTGAAGAAAGAGAATTAGAAAAAAGTTCTTTTAACTTAGAATCTGAAGAAAAGAGCGATGAGAAAAAGTTTAGTAATAACTCTTATGATGAGCTTATTCTTGGACCTTTTCTTTAGAAATCA
>PAZA01000028.1 GCA_002715375.1 Halobacteriovoraceae bacterium | reverse complement strand
GCTTTCTTGCCGCCATGGTAAGGAAAAGTAAATTTTAGCAGTCCATCAATTATGATTAGGGTCATTTTGATTCCGTAAAAAAAGGTGTATATTCCCTCTTTTTGAAAAAGGAGATCAAAATGTATTGTCACGAAGTCGATTATGAAATCATTGGAAGCGATCTTCAAATGGTTGAAGTTGAGCTAGATCCACAAGAAACCGTTGTCGCTGAAGCAGGGTCCATGAATTACTTTGAAGAGGGAATAACCTTTGAAGCCAAAATGGGAGATGGTTCAGAACCACAAAAAGGTTTTTTTAGTAAAATTCTAGGCGCCGGTAAAAGGCTCTTAACAGGTGAATCAGTTTTTATGACTCACTTTACAAATAACGGACATGGAAAAAAGCGAGTTTCTTTTGCAGCACCTTTTCCTGGAAAGATCATTCCTGTCAATATGAATGAAGTCGGTGGTCAAATCCTTTGCCAAAAAGACTCTTTTCTAGCAGCGGCACTTGGAACAAAAGTTTCAATGGCCTTCAATCAAAAAATAGGGTCAGGCCTTTTCGGAGGTGAAGGTTTTATCCTTCAAAAACTAGAAGGTGATGGGATGGCCTTCATTCATGCTGGTGGAACAATCATAAGAAAGGAATTAAAAAACAGTAAAATTATGGTCGATACTGGATGTATTGTGGGTTTTACAGCTGGCATTGATTACAATATCGAAAGAAGTGGAGGCCTGAAATCGATGGTCTTTGGTGGTGAAGGTCTCTTTTTAGCGACACTTTCTGGTACTGGATCTGTTTGGCTCCAAAGTTTACCCTTCTCCCGACTTGCCGACCGGATACTTGCCAATGCACCAAGTGCTGGTGGTAAGACTCAAGGCGAAGGATCTCTCCTAGGAGGCGTGTCTACAATGTTTGAAGATTAGAACCTCAACTTGAAACGATGTTTTACTCTCACTTCTTTTTTTTCTGGTTGAGAAAGAGGGTGCCTAAGTGGCTTTGAACTCTTTTTTCTCAACTTCATTTTCAACAAACCGATCAGAAAATATCTAAACAAAAAGAGGTGGATTCTTTTGACTGAAGAAAATAAAAAAGAAGAGGAAGAAGAAAAAACTCACGAACACCTTCCAATTCCAATTCAACTCTATGAAAAAATGAGACAAGTTGCATCTTCTGCTGGAGAAGCTCCCCAAAGATACCTCTGGAGCCTTATCGAAAGTGATTACATGAGGTGGAAAAAGGAAAATCAGAAAAAATAAAGCCACAAACGGTACTAGTATTTATAAATTACTCGCTTCCCGCACTCCCTTCTTGCTCATCTTCTTCATCATCCTCAGCATCTTTAAGCTCTCTCTTCGTTGTTGTAATAGAACGTATTTCGGTTCTATCGTCCTCAGTAAGTCCCTGAAAACTCACCTCAATGGCATGGAGATCAGGTCCAAGTTTTTCAGAAAAAATAACACTCCCCTTCATGTTGACTGGAACTTTGAACAAGGAGTTTAACTTATGAGAATCAAGAGTTATTTCAGTACCATCTGGAATGAAAAAAGACGACTCTAGTTTAGAGTGGACCTCTGACAGCTCAATCATTTTACTCGGTTTTTCCTTAGCAAACTCTGCTATGGTTATTTCCAAATCACAAGGCATAACCGCGAACATTTGTGCATTGTCTTGTCCCATAAGTCTGTCAATCTTTTGTAAAAGGATGCTTTCATCAATAGGCTTTGTAATATAATCGTGAGCACCTGCCTGAATTGCTAAATTAATCTGTTTCGGATCAGTCTTAGCTGTACAAAAACAAATTTTTAAAGCAATGTTTGGAGAAGGGCCCTCATCATCGGCGTTCTCTTCACCCTCTTTCTTTTCTCCACCATTGCCATTGCCATTGCCATTGCCATTGCCATCTCCCCCACTCGCAGCAATTTTTTTCTCTATTTTATCCAAGAGAAACTTCATGACCTGAACACCATTCATAACAGGCATCATTACATCAAGAATTATGAGTTTCAGATCATGATGTTCATCAACTTTTTCAAGTGCCTGCATCCCATCGCTGGCCAATACAACTTCATATTCAGCCTTTCTTAGCTTAAGGGCCAGTAACATCCTTATATCTTCGCTATCATCTACAACGAGGATTTTCCCTTTTGTTTTCTTTTCTTCCGCCATTTTATTTCCTGTTTTTTATGTTTGTAATGCGATTTTCTCATGAATAGGTGGGAGTATAAATCAAAATTAGTTAGGAAATATTTTTATTGTTTCCAATGATTATTAAAAAAAAATGCACAATACAATTGATAAACCTTTAGCTGATGAAAGAGTTTATTGAAATAAAAATAAGTTAAGAGAAAAGCAGACTAAAAAACGCTAATAAATATTTTTAATTAAAATATTTATTAGTGATATATCAGTAAAATCTACTCACTATTCTTAAAACAAAAGCCGAAAAGACTAGTGTTTTATAACCTTTTAACAAAAAGCTTTAATAGGTTTTTTTAAAAAATGACAAAGATTAAAAAAATAAAGGTAGCACCTGGCATAACTTGGGTTGAAATCCCCTTAGCTGAAACCTATATTCTCTGTGGAACTCCAGCAGATTCAGTCAAACACCTCATTAAAAATGGAATGATTCAGAATATTGAAAAAGATGGTCATTTTTTTCAAAGTGGCCCAAATGCTATTCTTCTTTCAGATGCAGCAATTCAAGGGGGTCAATTTTCAAACCTCGGAGAATTTCCAGTTCTCCAAATGCTGTACAAACAAGGTATGATAATCCCAAATCACGTAAATAATAAGGGTCATAAGCCCATCCTTCTTGGAACAAAAAAAGAAGTGGAATCCCAATTAGAGTACATTTATAGGGGAAATTATGGACTTTCTTCATTAGAAGAAATTATGGCCACCGGAGTAGACAAAGAATTTGCAGAAGAGATGATGAAAATAAAGTTGAAATTTGCCTTTGGTAAAATTAAATCAGCAAAAGACTTTCTGGAAACAAAAATAATTGAAGATAAAAAAATTGAAATTAGAAATGGCGTTTACATAAAAAGAGATAAATTTAATGAATACATAATAGAGTACAAGGGTGAAGAGGTCTCGATTTCGCTTAACTTAGAGCCAGGAGAAAGGTATGTAACCTCCTACCATTTAGGTTTTTATAAAGTTCGGAGGGAATACTTTGCTATAATTCACAGCGGAGAAGGTGATGGTTGGGACATCCATAGGCCTTGTATGTCCAGTATAATAGCCCATGATCAAAAGCTTTACCTAATCGATGCAGGTCCTAATATCATTGAGACTCTTGGAGCTCTGGGCATCAGCGTAAGCTCAATCCATGGAATTTTTCATACCCATTGCCATGATGATCATTTTTCCGGCCTAACAGCACTCCTCCAAGCCGATCATAAGATCAAATATTACGCTACTCCCATTGTTAGAGCTTCAGTCACAAAAAAACTTTCTGCTCTTCTAGGAAGACATGAAGATTTCATGAGTAGGTATTTTGAAATCAAAGATCTCAAACTTGATTTGTGGAATAACGTCAATGGAATGCAAGTTAAACCTTTTTACTCTCCTCACCCAGTTGAAACTACAAATTTTCAATTTAGGGTCATTTCTGAAAATGGGTACAAAACGTACTCACATATGGCCGATATCGCTTCATTTAGTATTCTCGATGACATGATTTCAAAAAAAGAAGGTGATAATGGAATCCAGCCTAAATTAATTAAACAAATTAAAAACAATTATTTATTTGAATCAAATGTAAAAAAAATTGATATCGGTGGCGGTATGATCCACGGTATGGCAAAAGATTTTGAAGAAGATAAATCAAAAAAAATTATCCTTTCACATATTGATAGACATTTAACTCATGAAGAAAAAGAGATTGGAGAGAGAGCATCCTTTGGAATGATGGATGTTTTGATACCCTCTAACTCAAACCCAATGTTTTCTTATGCTGAAAGGTTTTTAAAAAATTATTTTCCAGAAGATCTTTTCGATGACCTCAGAGATATTATTAATTGCCCTATAGTTACTTTTAATGCTGGCTCAATTCTTCTCAAGCAAGGGGAAAAAAGTAATTACCTTTACCTAACCCTTACTGGTAGTGTTGAGATGATTTACTCCAAAAAAGGCATTCACAAGACGGTTTCTGCGGGCTCTCTTATAGGTGAAATGGCAGCTCTTCTGGATGAGCCACGAAAAAAAACATACGTGGCCCACGGTCATGTATGGGCCCTTAAAATTCCGGCCATCATATACCAAAACTTCATAAAAAAACATAAACTGCTTGCTCATATACTAAAAAGAAGAACAAATAAAAACATCCTTCAAGCTTTGAGTATTTTTGAAAACATGGCATCGTCATTCATTCTCAATAATTTAAGCCAAGTCCTTTCAAGAAGACAAATTCATAAAGACAATAAAATTCCTATTGGACCAACCCCAGAGTTGATTATTATTATTTCAGGGGATTTTGCGCTCTTATCTCCAAAAGGTGAAATTATCGAAACCCTTGAGCCAAATACTGTTTGCAGGGAAGAAACGATTCTATTTCCCAAAATACCCATTTCATCCATTATGGCCCTTTCTGAGGGTGAATATGGGGTAATACCAGGAAGTCATATAAATGAAATACCTTCAGTTATCTGGAAACTATTTGAGATAAATGAATTTAGACAAGGCCAAATTAAAATTAAAAAGAAAGAGAAAAAAGAAAAATTAAGTGCGTAAACCCAATCGATCTAAAAATCATCCATTTTTTTTAGTTTTTCAAGAGGATTCTCTTTCATATCTACGGCCCGCAAACCATCTTGATTAATAAAAAAAGGTGAATACTTCCCATATTTTAATATCATCCTTTTTAACTTACTCCTACTTATAGGACAGGTCATTATCCTTTGGTGAGGAACTGGTAGCTCGCTCAGCCTTCTTTTTATTTTTTTCACCATACTTTTCTTTTTAAATTGACTACAATTTATAGCTTCATCCATCGAATCATCTAAGTAATCTCCCCAATTCATTTCTTTGACCAAAGTCCATTTTTTATCAATACATTCAACATAGGGGCCCAAGTCATTCTCTGCTCCTAAGACATCACTCTTTTTCTGAAGAACATGATTCCAAAACCGCATACCATTAAAATCCGCAGCCAAATCAGCGTAGGAAATGACTCCTGTTGGAAGCCTGCCTAAAATACCATACTCTTCTTTTAGTCCAATCATTAAAGTCTTCTTGAGTGTTTTGCCCTTTCTGTAGTGGGACTTAAAATACCGAAAACCAGAAGAAAAAAAGTGTTCAAATTTATCACTCCCTAAATAAACATCTCCCATTCGTAGGTTAGGAGAATGAACAGGCCTTAGTTTGGAAAGGATTCCAAGTACAATTGATTCACTTGGGCCGAAGTCTCTATATATAGATTTTTTTACAGAAATGAATCTCTTATCCAAGCTATTGGTCTCATTTACCCAACGAACAATTTCCCCAAAAAAAGTACTATTAAAATACTTCTGTAAATGAAAATAAAGCTTCTTCTCATTACACTTCAGCAATCCTCTATTTGCATTTTTTAAACCTTGTCTAAAAAACTCATTCGTTTTTTTATTAAAAACAGCTGTAGAGTCCTTTAATCTGTCATTAAAGCGTCCTGTAAAATTATCGACTTCAGCAGTCCATGCCATAGTCCCAAAACAAAGAAAGATTAAAGAAAAAATTTTTTTTATTACCATTTTTTTCTCTATTTATAGATCTATCTGAAAAGGGGAAGATCAATTGTAATTGTTAACCCCTTGTCCTTTTCACTTTTAGCAATAATATTTCCACCTATTTTTTGAATCTCCATTTTGACAACATCCATTCCAACTCCCCTACCACTTATTTTTGTTATACTATCTCTTGAGGAAAAACCTGGATAGAAAATAAAGTTGCCGACCTGATGTTCATTTAATTCTTGAGATTCTTCTTCTGAAACTAGTTTTTTCCTAACGGCAACCTGCCTGATTTTTTCCAAGTCCAAACCAACTCCATCATCCTTAATAGTTATTCTAAAACGTCCCCCACTATGTGTTTCCAAAAAGTTTACATTTACACTTGCCACATTACCTTTTCCTTTCATGAGCCTTTCTTGGGGAGATTCTATACCATGGTCAACAGCATTTCGAAAGATATGGATAAATGAGGAGAAAACATCATTATAATTTTCAGGATTGATTAAGATGTTGGTTTTTCCTATTTCCAGTCTGGCCTTCTTATCCTGTGCTGTAATAAGTTCATTAAAAGGTTCTTCAAAAACTGTAAAGAAGCTAGCAACATTCTTGAGTACAAAGCGTTTATGAAAAGTATTGACAAAAGAAACGACCTCTTTTTTTAATTCAACAGTCTCTTTAAAATCTTCTGATACTTGAATGTTGGAGTTAACTAATTCAATTATTTTTCTGTTCTCTTTCAAAAAAAACCTAACTTCTCGATTAATATTTTCTAAAAGAAAGATTAACTCTTTTGTTTCCTTTCTTATATTTTTTCCTTTTTCCTTTTCTCTATTTAGATTTGTTTCTAGTTCATGAATTTTTTTAACGACTTCATCAACTTTATAAATAGCAAATCGGGCTTTCAGAGTATGAAACTCCCGGTACATTACTTCAATTTCCAATCCCTCCAGAGAAACATCTATATAGCCATTTAAAATTTCATCTGCATCAGCAACTAAATCTAAAAATGCCATTGGCTTATCAACTATTTTTAATATGGAAACAAGCTTCGTCTTCTCTTTTAAGGCCTTTTTCTTTAAATGAATTTTTCCTTTTATATCAGTCGCTATACATATAATTTTATCGACTTTACTTTTATCATTATTTTTATACAAAGGTCTGAAATCAAGGGAAATCATGCTCCCTTCAATTTTTGAAAATATTTTTGGAGCAAGGTCTAAAATATCACTAAAAGAAATTTTGCCTCTGTAAACATGCTCCATCCATCTTTCAAAATTTTTATTTTCATTTTCGTCAAACTTCAAAACCTCACTAATTCTTTTTCCTTTTGGGTTCATCCCGAACAATTTTTCAGTGACATTTGTGATTTCACCGCAAACTATACTTTTTTGATTAATGATTAAAAATCCATGGTCTACATTTGACAAAATAATTTTTAAATCTTTATTTTGAACTTGAACTTCATTTGTCATAGTCTTAACTAATTCTTGAAGCCTTTTAGTCATCCCTTCAGCATCTTCAACTTTTATTTTTAGATCTTTTCTAATTTTATTTAAATAAAAGTTTAAAAGGGGAAAAGAAAAGACAACAGAAAGGAGAATTAATATTGATGAGCTCTCAATTAAGTTCTGCGAACTTTTTTGATAAATTGAAACTCCAATTCCCAGTAGAAGAAGAAAAAAGTGAAAAAAATTATATTCTCTAGGTCTTAAAAAAGTCATTCCTGCTAAAAGAGAAATCGAGTAGGTCATTGTAAACATAGGTGCTTGCATTTTATCAGTAGCGCCAAAAAAGGCAATAAGCACTACATAAGTTGAAATNAAAAAATAGNAAGGTCTAACNTTATAGGAGACCGAACTTTTAAAATGAATTAAAACGAGAAAAGCACTGATAATCAAAANAGGGATAACAAACCAAGAATAATCCAAGGCCTTAAAACTTAAAACTTCTCCTGCTAGAAAATTAATTATGATTGCACAAAGAAAAGCATACATCGCCAAAGCAAGAGGTAAAAATTTTTTATTTTTATCTTTCAACTTGGACATAGCTAATATCTACCAAGCGCCTTTTATTGGCGGCAATCATAGTGGTGATATTTTACAACAAAAAAAGAACAATGTATTAATTTATGAACCCTTAGTTTCAGATAAGAGTGATCATTATTTATTTAAAAATCAGAGTTGACCGGCTATTTTTTTTATTTAATAAACCTTCCTTAAACAAAATATTTTTTTTCTTTATTTAAGATCTTCTAAAAAAGACTCTTAATCAGTTGGTGAAAGAATTTACCTCTTCTCTTTTAAAACCTGTGGGCCAATAATCCCTAAAACCACCAAAGAAAGACCTAAAATGGAGCTTACCTGAATCCCCTCCCCCGTTATAAATGAAATCCAAATAAGAGAAATGAAAGGTGTAATGAATATTAACCTGGCCACTTGAGAAGCATTAGAGCTAAACTTTAAAGCTTTAAGCCAAAGGATAAAAGTGACACCCATTTCGAAAGTGCCAATATAAAGAGTTCCAATAAGGGCCTTTGGGTCCATCAAAAAAGGTATTTTATTTAATTTGAGGGCAACACCTGAGTAAACGGCCCCCCAAAAAAAATTCTGACAAAGCTTAACTCTATCATCCCTAGAATCTTTCATATTCAAAATCCAGTAAAGACCCCAAACAACAGAACTAACTAAGGCAAGGATCATCCCAAAAAACTCTTGAGGCTTGAGGGTCCACGGCGAGTTCCAAATATTGGCAATAATCAAAACACCTAAGAAACTTACGACCATTCCTAAAACCACTGATCGTGATGGTTTTTGCTTTAAAAGAGGTATTGATAATAATGTCAAGGCCAATGGCCAAGTATAATTAAGCGCCATGGCCTTTTGAGCTGACAAAAGGGAATAAGCTTTAAAAAGAATAAAGTAGTAAAGGAAAGGGTTTAAAAAGCCTAACAAAGCTGAGAAAAAAAAACTCTTCAAATCAAAAGCTCTTCTCTCGCCATTCTTTTTGATAAAAAAAAGAGAAATAAAAAATATAAGAAATGAAACAACTGCCGTACAAAACAGGAGGGGGATATAATTCAAAGAACCTAGAGTGATCTTAAAAGCGGCAGCTGATGTGGACCAAAAAAAAATTGCAGAAAAAGCGTACAAATAAGTCATCTTTTCTTTTTTCACAAGCTTTTCCTCATAATTTTTTATATATGCTCTAAAGCTTCCCCTTTACAAACGAAAACATGGCATTTTTGTAATTTCCATACTGACTTTCATCCAACTCCGGAAAATCTTTTCTGGCCATACTCTGGTCATACTTACATTTAGAGTAAGTGTAAGGCAGAAACTCTTTTGGAAGCCCTACTTTATCCATAATAAGGTTATTGGCCTTGCTCTTTGGTAGAGGCACTACATTAACTGAAAAGCCAAATTCATCGAAGGAATCTTGTACAAATTGGCCAACAGTAGGACACCCCTTGCTAACCACGTGGTAACAACGAAGGTCTAAAGACTGACTAGGCTTTAAAACACCCTCGGTAACAAACTTTGCTGCATGATCGACTGGTATCATGGGGATAACAGAGGACTTCTCAAAAGGAACTGGTAGGTATTTTAAAGTGTTTAAGAGTAATTTCTTTCTTTGAAGCTTGTTCAGTAAGCCAAAAAAGTAATAAGGGCCATCTTTTTGAGTCGTCATTCCCTTCATTGAATCCCCAACCAAGACACCTAAACGGTAAACTCTTTTGGCCACGGATGGACAAGTCCAATTCCTAACGCATAGTTCAGCATCAAACCTCGTCTGAGCGTAATAGTTTGAGAACTTTTGACCTATATCAAGAACATCTTCCCTTAACTCTCCCATAAAATCCCCACTCACCGCTATTGAGCTAAGATAATGAAAGAACTTCAACTTCCTCATATGCTTTGCCAATTGGATAATATTTTTTGTCCCTCCAACATTCTTAGAGAAACACTTTTCGTAATTTCCCTTGATGTTAGAGTAACAGGCAGCATGGATAATAGATGTTGTTTCAGAAATAAGTCTTTGACGGGTCGTACTGCTTTCGACCACTTTAGGGTTAAGAATATCTCCCAAAATCAAGTGAATTTTTGGGTTGTTCTTATAAAGATTTTCCGCCTTTTGATAACTTTCTCTTCTCACCAAAAGAAAGATATCGCGGTTACTCTGGAGTAGGTTTGAGACTAGGTGTCTTCCTAGAAAACCTGTTCCACCTGTAATCAGTAAAGCCAAAAAACACTCCTCGGAGGGTACTCAATTTTAAATTGAATAAATCCACCTCGCAAGCATTAAACAATTTTTAATCTCATGTGTCTAGTCATTGATCGCCTTGATTTTTTTTTATAACGTCAGTATAAATTTACAAACTCAGGTTTTAATTTATAATTTTTTCTTAATAAAAGGTTTTTGATGAATCACCAAGTAGATAATAGTTTTTGGTTTAATTGTTGGGAAAATAATAACCTTGGTTTCAATCAGGAAACACCGAACTCCACATTGATAAACTTTTTTTCAACATTTTCTATACCAGCAAAGAGCTGCGTTTTCGTTCCACTTTGTGGCAAAAGCATTGACATGATTTGGCTCTTAAACCAAGGTCTTGAAATTGTTGGATTAGAATTAAGCCCTTTGGCCATCCAAGCATTTTTTGAAGAAAACAACCTCTTATACTCTAAAAGGGCCCTTGGCCCCTTTACCTTATGGGAAGCAAAAGATCGACCCATTACGATTCTTGAAGGGGATATTTTTTTATTAGAGCTTAAATATCTTGATGAACTAAAGTTGTTAAAAAAATCGCCTTTTCACTTTATTTATGATCGTGCCTCCCTTATAGCTCTTCCTTCTAAAATAAGGGCCAAATATTACAAACTTTACAAAACTTTAATGCAAAGTAAATCAAAGGCCTTGCTCCTTACAATAGAATACAGTAGTGACAATTTTGAAGGCCCTCCTTTTTCTGTTCCGGAAGATGAAATTATCAGTTCCCTTGAAAGTGAATTTAATATTCATCTTTTAGGCAAAGAGAAAGTGAAGACCCTTTCCCCCAGGTTTTTAGAAAGTGGTCTTAAAGAAATAACTCAAAAAGCCTATAGAATTGAAAAGTGCTAAAAAAATTAGAGATTTTTCTTTAATTATTTCACCTGACACAAAAAGTTAAATTATGCCTAAATCAAAAGAAACCAATATTATTTTTATAACACGAAAAATCCCAGAGGTTGCTAAAAAGCTACTTTATGAAGAAGGTTATGCTATTGATTTATGGGATAAAGAAGAACCCCCGACCTATGAAGAGTTGATCCAAAGATGTCAAAAGGCCGATGGCCTGATTTCAATGCTTAGTGATCGAATGGATGAAGCTTTCTTTAGAGCATGCCCTCACCTAAAAGTCATTGCTAACTACGCAGTCGGAGTTAACAATATTGATCTTGAGGCAGCAGCAAAAAACAATATTCCGATTGGTAACACCCCCGATGTTCTCACCGAGGCCACGAGTGACCTTGCATTAGGACTAATTTTAAACCTAACAAGAAAAATTGTTCCGGCCACTCAAAATGCGAAACAGGGTGAGTGGAAAAAGTGGGAGCCCCTAGGCTTTTTAGGAATGGAGCTTAAAAACAAAACACTTGGCATAATAGGCATGGGAAGAATAGGACAATCTCTTGCCAAGAAAGCTCAAAATGGCTTTGGGATGAATATTGTATATTCATCCAGGTCACAAACCAAAGAAATAGACCCTTCCTTTAAAAGGAAGACTTTAAAAGAGCTTCTTCAATCATCCGATATAGTCTCCCTTCATACTGACTTAAACCCCAGTACAAGAAAGCTCATAGACCACAAAGAGTTTGAAATAATGAAGAAGCATGCCTACCTTATAAACACATCCCGTGGTGAAATTATCAATCAAGAAGCTCTTGTGAAAGCTCTCCAAGAAGGTCTTATTGAAGGGGCCGGATTGGACGTTACGGCACCAGAACCTTTACCTCTAGAGCACCCCTTGTTTCAAACCCCAAACACACTCATCACACCACACATAGGCTCTGCAACTCTAGAAGCAAGAAATCTAATGGCGACTCTTGCGGCAAAAAATATTATTGCTGGCCTAAAAGGGCTTCCTCTTCCTGCTGGTCTTTAATTCGTGGCTTTTTAAAAAACAAGAAAAGGGCTTTTTAGCGCTTTGATCTAAAAACTTCTAAAAAAGCCTTGTAGGGCTTGGCATAATTTCCTGAAGAAAACATTTCCCTAAAATCCTGATCGATCTTTTTCATATTTGCCAAGTTCAGACCGCCCGTAATGATCCTATGAGCATATTCATGACAAATTATATAGAGGTTTGATAAAGGATTGAGCTCATTGTCCTTAAGTCCCCAGGGAAAACCCTTTCCTTGAGGTCTCTCATGATGTTGCATAACTATATCTTTAATATCCTGATCCATTCCTTCCAAATGATCTAAAATTTCCACTGCCTTTGAAGGGTGCTCAACGACCTTTGTCTTATCTCCTTCACTTAAGTTTTTGAACTCCTCCGACTCTAGGTGACAAATCTTAGCAAGCTCTTCATCGTTTAACGCAGCATCTTGGATAATTGAGGCCAAAGCAAATTTTGTAAAGTTTTTTGGATTTCCCCAGGGAAGTTCACTTAAGCAAGAAATAGAGAGGTAAGATGTCAATGTACTAAGTTCAGAAATGTAGTTCTCATTTTTTAAGAACTCTTTTAGGAACGCCGGAAGATTCGCTTGTTCCTGGATCGTCTTTTTTGCAATTTCTACAGTTTCATCAGCAATCTCTAAAACTTCTTCACTTACACCAAGGCTTTTCAAAGCTGCGTGAACGTTTTCTATCGAGGTAAACTGCTCTGTTAAACTTCCTCCCACGCCTCTTTTTGTCGATGAACCTTCTGAGAGGTTATCAACAATGGAACGGTAACATTCTTTAAAATCAACTTTTTTTACGTAAAAAAAGCGAACGCCTTTTTTTGTAACGTGTTCCAAAACTTCTTCAGGGACATCCTCTCCACGGTTGACTATTTTAACAAATTTTTCAGCTCCAATTTTTACATAGGTATCAACTAGAGCGTTTTTTGATTTTAAAAAATAATCCATGCTCATTTTCGAATAATTAAGATCAACTCTTGGAAGAGCAGCGCCAAACATTCCCTCTAACATATCTACAAACTGATTTTTTATTAAGTCTCTATGACAAAAGTTGTGCTTAAATTCTTTTAAAATCAATTCGATTTCACGCTTTTCTTCATCTCCAAAAAGAAGGTTGTCTTCTAAAACTATAAAAGAACGCTTATAAGTTCCTGAACCTAAACTTTTAAATTCGGACTGAAAATTTAAAATAAAAGTATAATCACAAACGTAAAGAACTTCTTTTAAGTCCTTACTTTCCAAGTCATCAAAAGAGGTAGGTGATTCATGATGAAGCACATTTGTTTCAAACTCTGATTCAACATAGAGAGAAACCATCTTGAAAAGTTCCTTACTCTTATCTAAAACCACGACCTTAACTGATGAATTAACACTCATCACACAACTCCTCATCTTCAGATTTATGCTCTTAATTTTCAGCTATTAAGTTTCTCAATTCCTTAAGGGCCGTTATTTTCGTGACACTTTCACCTTGGCACCTTTTTTCGGAACATCTTTTTACCCTATAACAATCCTTTTTTGAGTCCCAAAAAAAATCATCTTCACCACCAACAAGAATGCCTTCCACGAATTGATCCCTTTCACTAAAAACAGGCGCTCCTGAATTTCCCTCAAAACTATCAAGGTTAGTTATAAAGTAAGGTCCTTTAGAATTTTTTCTAACCCACCCTCCACCTGCCATTTTTAGTGGGAGACCCAAAGGAAAGCCTGCAATATAAAGCCTTCCCCCTTTTTTGATACGGCCTTCTTTCCTAATTTGAAGAGGTTTTCTTCCAAGAACTGGTCTATCTAAACGAAGAATTGCGTAGTCGGGTTCATCATCATGATCACCTTGAAAAAAAGAAATAACCTCACTACATTTGAAAACATTTTTCTTAGGAATCAAACGATAATCTTTATCTTGAGTACTCAAATCATAACCAAAAACCCATCTTGTTTTTTCACACGTCTTTAGAGACTTTACACAATGGCCGGCAGTAATCATTAAATCATCGTCGACAAGGAACCCAGAACACTCTGCAGCTGCTTCTTGAGAAGTGAATCTTTCATCGCGACAAACTCCCTCTTCGATTAAGTTGGAGGTATTCAACCGCAAACTCTTTGAGTCATCACCTATTTCTTTTAAATTTTCAAGAGGAATTAAAGCTGCTACTGATTGGGCATTTTCAATCCATTTAAGGTCTGTGATTTCGTAGAGGTCTTTCCTATCATCCTCACCATAGATAACTTTTTCATTAGCTAGTAAATTGTCGGACAAAATAGATAAAAACAAAAGGGCAATGATTTTAAACGGGTATCGTTCATCCTTAAACAACATGCTAAATCCTTTAGATCAATTGTAATAGTCAGCGACAATTATTTCCAGTGACCTAAAGGACTTTCCCTATGGAAAAATTAAAAAATTGTTTCCCCTTTTTAGAAAACCTGACTCCCGCATAGAAAGACAGACTCAACACTTCCAGGAAAGGTGATTCCTTCAAAAGGAGACCATTTTGCTTTTGTTTTTAATTTATCTCTTGTAACTTCTGATGGTTTTTTAAGGTTAAGAACCGTAAAGGAAGCCACATACCCTTCTTCTATTTTTCCAAAACCCTTTCCATAGCGCTGAAAGGAGCTCTGATGAGTTTTTAAAGATTCTAAAAAAGTATTTACAAACCTTCCAGGTCTCTCTGTACAAGCTAAAGAAACAAGCTCTGGCTTCATTTTTTTCTCTACCAGAAGCCAGGTCACGAATCCTCCATAAGTATCTAAACCAGGGAGCCCACTTGTCCCCTCTTCTTTCTCATGATGGCAATGGGGGGCATGATCCGTGGCCAAATAGTCTATGTCACCTCGAAGAAAAGCTTCAAGCATTCCCTCTTTATCTTTTTTTGACCTTATGGGTGGGTTCATCTGCATCCAGTTTTTCTGTTCTTCAGATGAAAGATATTGGCTGCCGTAAAACTCTTCTTGAGAAAAATAAAGATGCTGAGGAGTCACCTCACACTCAACTGGCAGTCCTTTCTTTTTGGCCTGTAAAATTAAGGGGAGGCCATCTTTAGAACTATAGTGGCAAAGCTTCCCTTTAAGGTTGTATTTTTCAATTAACCTCAAAGCAGTAGATGTAGCAACAGTTTCTGCTTCTACAGGTCGCCTCAACTCATGGGTAGGCTGCTCCTTACAACTCTCAAGTATTTCTGGGTCCTCACAATGGAAACTCACATGCTCCCCTCTATAACGGTCTAAAGAGTCGTCTAATTCCTCTTCATTTTTAAAAAATAATTCTCCAACTGAAGGACCCATATAAGCTTTATAAGGGACTTTAAAAGATAATGGTTTCGTTTCTGGGCCAATCCCCGCATATAAGAACAGAGGAAAGTCAGCCTTTAAAGTTAGCGATAGCTTTTTTAAATAACTATCATCATCAATTGGAGGAGTCGGGTTATTAGGCATATCGCAAGTATGGGTAACTCCACCGTTTAGCGCTGCAGCCGATGCAGTACAAAAATCCTCCTTATACACATTCTTTTGCGAAACGTCTTCACGAGCATGAATGTGAACATCACCCATTCCTCCAAACACCAGGCAATCAGCTCCATAACTGTAATCGACCTTGTCTTTAGGAATCCCTAAATTACCTGCTTTCTTAATCAAGCCGGTTTCGTCATCAAAAACTATCTGTTTTGTTTGAACACCTTTAGAATCAACAATTTGACCTTCAAGAACTCTTTCCACATTACCCCCTAACGCATACCAAAAGAATCACGAGATGAGACACCACATCATCAAAAGCAAGGACTTTTAGAGTGTTCTCTTTTATAAACCTTTAGATTTCTTTTGGTGGCCTAAGTTCTTCCTCTTTCATTGAGAAAAAAGAGGATGCCTGAAGAGCACCATGAAAAACGTGTGGTTCATGAACCCTAAAGATAAGCGTGTATTCACGTAATTTTTGGAACCATAATGATAAAAGGCCACAATGTAAACTCTCAACAACGCTCCAATCTTGTGCCCCTCTTCGGTAACCTTTAACTGCATCCTGCAGGAAAGACTTTCTCGAAACTCCTATTAACCACCTTACCTCAACAGGAAACCGACCAATTAAACTTGTAAGGTGGCTTAATAAAACCTTATTTTGCATCATCGTTTTAGAGAAACCAAAGCATGGGTCGAAAACGACTCTTGGAGTCAAACCTTCCTTATTAAAAAAATCAAGGCCCTGGTTAAAATAGTCATAAAGGTGGTCTATAAAAGAATCTTCTAAATCAGGGCCATTATAAGAGTACTCTTTATGGTTTTGAACCTTATTCCGAGTAGGTGCAAGGTTATGGCAGTAGACGTAATCACAATGAGAAAAAGAGTTGAGTATAGAAAGGGTTTCGCTGTCCAAAATACCCGAAACATCATTCCAAATAAGTTTAAGGGTAGGCCACTTCGATCTTATAAAACTCGCAACAAAGTGAAACGTCTCGGGCCTATAGGTATCAATGGATAACGTTCCTGAGTCAAAAAAAACCTGGTGTTCATACCCTTTTGACAGCTTTATTAAAGCTGGAAAAAGAATCTCCTCAAACCTTTGACACTCATCTTTTAGGGTACACGCTTCATTAAAAGGCGCTGTCGACTCGGCCCCACAATCCAAATAAGAAACCTGCTGGGAAAGTAAATCATTTATCTTAGAAAAACAGGATTCTTTTTGATTGTATTGTCCGCCGTCAGAAAAGGAATTGGGGGTAATATTAAGTACCCCCATAAGATGCTTAGACTGTAACTGGATCATCTGAGTGGCCATCACCTTTATCAGTGTTGTTATCCCCCACTCTGCTATCATCGGACTCTGAAGACTCTTCATCGGTACCAGCTGCTTTCACAGCTTCACCATCATCCTTTGAATCAGACTCTTTTGGGTTAAGAGGCAAACCTATGTCCTCTCCAGCTACAATTTTTTTCACCTGATCACTGTCCAAAGTTTCCCAAATAATTAAGGCCTCTGCCAAGCGATCTAGGGCCTCTCTATGTTCTTCTATTAATTTAACAGCAAGGCTTTCGTTCTCATTGAGAATCCTTTTTATCTCGCCGTCAATTTCTTGAGCTGTTTTTTCAGAGTACTCCATCACGCTTCCTGAAGCGATAGCATACGGACTACTTCCATTTCTCTTATATTTAACAGGACCAAGAGATTTAGACATCCCCCAATCACAAACCATACGGTGGGCAAGGTTCGTGGCAACCTCAATATCTTGAGCTGCTCCACTTGAAATCTCATCAAAAACGAGAAGCTCAGCTACCCGTCCACCCATGGCCATTGAAATGAAGTTATTGGCAGCTTCGACAGTCTGGCTCAATTTGTCTTCATCCGGTAAAGATTGTGTGACACCTAAAGCCCCTCCTCTAGGGATAATCGTAACCTTATGGATAGGATCACAATGGGGTAACTTCACAGCAACAAGAGTATGACCCGCTTCATGGAAAGCCGTTCTTCTTCTCTCTTTTTCCGATATGACCATCGACTTCCTCTGAGGTCCCATCAAAACCTTATCTTTTGCTTCCTCAAAGTCATCATTATCAAGCTCTTTCTTCTCACACCTGGCTGCAGACAAAGCCGCTTCGTTAACGAGGTTTGCTAGGTCCGCCCCAGTGAACCCTGGTGTTCCCTTAGCAATATTTTCTAGATTGACGTTCTTTTCCAGTGGAGTTTTCTTGGTGTGAACTTTTAAAATTCCCAGTCTCCCTCTGACGTCAGGTGGGCCAACCATAACCTGTCTGTCAAAACGCCCAGGTCTCAAAAGAGCAGGGTCAAGTACATCAAGCCTGTTTGTGGCCGCAATAAGAATGACTCCCTCATTTGCTTCGAAGCCATCCATTTCAACAAGAAGTTGGTTTAAGGTTTGCTCTCTTTCATCATGCCCACCGCCCATTCCTGAGCCTCTATGCCTACCAACGGCATCGATTTCATCAACAAAGATTATGCAAGGGGCATTCTTCTTACCTTGCTCGAATAAGTCTCTAACTCTACTGGCCCCAACCCCAACAAACATCTCGACGAAGTCTGAGCCAGATATTGTAAAGAAGGGAACATCTGCTTCACCAGCGACTGCCCTTGCAAGAAGGGTCTTTCCAGTTCCCGGAGGGCCTACAAGAATGACACCTTTTGGTATCTTACCACCCAAGGCAGTGTATTTTTTAGGAGCTTTTAGGAAATCTACAATTTCAACAAGCTCTTCCTTTGCTTCTTCAACACCCGATACATCAGAGAACGTTATTTTTTTCTCGTTCGCATTAAGCATTCTCGCCTTCGATTTACCAAAGCTCATGGCCTTTCCGCCACCTGCTTGAATCTGCCGGAGAAAGAACCAAAAAATAACGATCAAAATGATCATCGGGCCCCAACTCACCAGAAGGGTTGTAAAAAATGGTTGTTTTTCTTCTTCTTCAAAGTTGGGTGTTATATTATTCTTTCTCAACATATTCAGTGTATAATCACTGGTATCACCCGTCGTACGAAAACGAGTCTGGTTGTCATAACCTTCTTTGAATTGGCCAATAATCGTATTGGACTTTAATTTAATCGTGACCTCTTTAACATTGCCACTTTCAACTGCTTGAGCAAATTCTCGGTACTGAATTTTTTTGTAATTCGTCTTACCTTGAGAAATTACTTTTGCCACAACGGCTAACATAAGAAAGATTACAATCCAAAGAGTAAAGTTTTTTTGATGTGGTTTCATTCACTTTCCCAAAAGTTTCAATTGGTTCAACTCTTTCGCTAATGCGAAAATCAATCATCGATTCTTAGTTTATATAAGTCTATTTTAAAACTGTCATCTAAGCATTTACCTAATTGGAAAACACCTTGTCGCCTCTAATTCAGCACTCTTGAAGCTTTAAAAGACTTTTTCAATCCACTATTTCTATTTTAGAAGGTGTCTCCCAAAGAGGCAAGGATACTAATTCCTCAAGGCTAAATAATTTCAATTATTTACCTTTTATATCTCTACCTTTATTTTGAGAAGTAAAAAAAGGGCCATTTTCGACCTCTTTTACCCTCTTTATCTCCTCGGCACTTCCCTAAAAAAAGTGAGCAATAGCTTAAATTTGGCAAAATAGGGTGTTTTTCAGCCTTTATCTATGCATTTAAGTTTACAAAATGGTCGAAAGCCCAATCATAGTCAAGAATTTTTGGATATAACGTCCTTGGCATAGCATACCAAAACGATATTTTGATCCCTCATTTTTTGGTATGATTTTGACCAAAGGCAATGGTCTTCTTGGAGCGTCACCACTCTAAACCCCTCTTTTTGAGGTATCTTTTGACCATGAGGGACCCCTTCAAAGAAAAGCATACCATTAAAATCCAAACCTCTCCCATCCGTGCTCTTACACAAATGATCAACAATTCCCATTAATCCATCAAACTTGGCCCAACAAGCTTGGGCCTCTTGAGACAAGAGGTATAAAAAGCCAGGAAACATATATCCTTTTACATTGCCTGAATAGAGGAGAGGCCCTTTCTTGCCTCTTTCATGGGCCTCGCATGTCTTTCTTATCTGCAAAGATAAAACACCTCTTTCCCTTCCAGACAGCATTTTAATTTCAGACTTGATCTGATCTTCAAACGGATAAAAGTTCTTATACCCTTCTGGTAAAGCTAAAAAGACCCCTCCATTTTTGTCAACGGACTTTAAGAGGGATCCTTGCCCCTGAACTCGATGGACTCCTAAAGCTCTTGCAAGACTATTTGAGCGGTAGGAGTAATGCTTAAGGTATTTTGGCCATTTCCGACGGATAGAAGGAATAACTGTATGCCTAATAAAGTTTCTTTCATACCTCTGATCATTATTGGATGGGTCACTTTTGTAAGAGATACCAAACTGATTCACAAAAGAGGCAATCTGGGACCGAGTCACACAAAGAAGAGGTTTAACCCGCTTACCTGCTACCAAGGGCATTCCAAGAGCAGTAACAGCTTCTGATGACCTCATTTGCTGGAGTAAACTCCACTCAAATGAGTCGTCCAGGTGATGGGCCGTATAAAGAAAATCACCCTTCTTTAAGAATGAATCAAAAGCTGAAAACCTCTCTTCTCTCGCGTTATGCTCAAAGTTAGAAATATCCTTAAGAGGCTTATCTGACCTCAAAAAGTGGCAAACAACCCCTAAAGATTCACAAATTTGCTTGACCAAATCCCCCTCTGCTTCATTCCCTTCCCTCGTTCCATGATTAAAGTGAAGGACTTCAATTTTTGATAAGCTTTTTTTGGTCAACTCAGAGACACCCGCTAAAATAAAAAGCAAGGCCATAGAATCCATTCCTCCAGAGACCGCGACAAAAGCCCTTTTAGAGGATGGAAAAAGATTGTGCCTAAGCATAAAGGCCCTAATAAAGGAAATAAATGCCTTTGACTCTCGAAGGATTGTAGAAGTTTTAAGGGGTTTTTCTTTACTTGAATTAATCATTGAGTTTGGATTTTTTAAAAAAGGTGATTCTAGAGGAAGTTACCTGTATGTCAATGCCCATTCAACTTTTTTTCATAAATAGTTATTTTTTTCAATTTTTTCAGCAAAACTGCCTTTAACTATTGAGCACATAAGTAGCTGATTTTATTCGTTTTCATTAATTTCAGAGTAAAGTTTCTTTCTAACTACTGTATAAATCGCTCTTTTGTGTTAAAAATCCTGGACCTTGAAAAACCCAACAGGGGAATATTTGGATGAAAAATTTTGGTCTGTTTCTTAGGCGGACGTGGACTCCCTTCAAACTTGGCTTATTGGCCATGTTTTTATCCCTCATCTGTTTTCAGCTTCATGCTAAGGACAATGTGAGGAAGGAGTGTTTTTATCTCCAAAGTTTTCTTTCTTCTCCTAATTTTCAAATCGATTGCCATACTCACTATCATCACTATAACTCTTCAGCCTCCAAAAAATTCTATAATAAATCAAAAGCCCTCAAAAATGACATTAAGTTAGCAACCTTTAACCTCCTATACCCTGGAAACTCCGCAAACCGTTACAAAGACTATGGGATTGTTGCTAAGATTATCAATAAATGGGACCTTGTTGGTGCCCAGGAATTGGTCCCAAGTGTGGGTAAGGCACAACACCATAACAAAGTGCTGATGACATCCAAGGCTTCATCTCCAAAACTCATTAAAAACCACTATAAGTTACCTGGCTTTTTAAAAGTCCTTAACGAGTTAAGAAAACTAGACCCTTCATGGTCTCTCCTCCTTTCAAGTAAGGGAGAAGCAGCTAAAGAAGAATACGTTAAAGAGTTAGGAGGCTTCTTCTACAGGTCCTCCGTCGTACACCCTGTAATCAACGACTTTTGTGAAGACAAC
This sequence comes from Halobacteriovoraceae bacterium, assembly GCA_002715375.1. Lineage (GTDB taxonomy): Bacteria > Bdellovibrionota > Bacteriovoracia > Bacteriovoracales > Bacteriovoracaceae > UBA7317. The sequence continues at coordinate 11,827 of PAZA01000028.1, read as the reverse complement.
TATGATCATGGCAAACAACCTGCTTATGGATGCTTATCTGACTTTACAAAAGAGACAGTAGGGAAAAATTTAAATTCTATTTTTTCCAGAAAGCCTTTTATTGGTAGCTTTAAAAGTGGAAACTTTGATTTCACTCTTCTTAACACACACGTTATCTATACCTCTCCTACAAACCCTGATGTGAGAGCAGAGATTGTTAGAAAAGCCTTTGATGTCGACAGCCATAAAGATCTTGGAAAAGGTGCCAATGGTGAAACCTACGCAAGGTTTGCAGAAATCAAATCAACTTTGAAGTTTATGACTTATCTTTTGGATTATTACGAGGAAGAGGATGTTATTCTTCTGGGTGACTTCAACGTCGAGAAGAAAAATGCCTTTTGGTCCAAAATTATTGACTACTTTGAAGGCGCCAAAATTCTTAATGACGACCCAACAAGCCTAACCGACCAATTGTACAAGTTCAAACGTGGTGAAAAGTACCTAACAAATGGCCTCTCAAGAAACTATGACAACTTTATTATAAACCCTGATAACTCAAGCGAGTGCTCAAATAAGGCGTCAGCTTTTAACTTTATGGGTGATAATAGTATTGGTAAAGAAATCAGGAAAAACTACCTTGTCAGGTCTAATAAAAAAAGAGGGAGTACTTATCCCATAAACACAAAAAATCAAAAAAAGATAAAAAAGCTTGTGAGCGAATATAAGAAAAATCTGGAGACCAAGCTAACAATCAAAAGAAACAAGGTTGTTAAGGACTCTAGAAACATAGAAAGGTATGTCAAAGGTTTTGAAAGAAGAGTCTTTCAATCTCAGAAAAAGGACAATTCCTTTTACCACTTCTATAAAGAAGTCATAAGTGATCATCTTCCAGTTTCAATATCTTGTGACACATCCAGAGCTGATGACGACTAAGACGAAAGTAGCGGTCGTTTATCAAATAGAGAAAGTTATTTTTTTAAAAAAAAATAGCTCTTTTATCTTACTAAAATAAGAAAATTAACTCTAATTAACTTCAAGAATCAAAACCAGAGACTCATCTCAAAGTCTACTAACAATTTCTTTTTGAACCCTCTCCATCTCATGGTTTTCTCTAGGCTTTGCCCTTCTAAAACTTATGTCACCTGAGTCCCATAGAGGCAGAACGTGGTAATGAAAGTGAGGAACATCAAACCCCAAAATAACACTTCCAATCCTCTTGCACCCGGTTGCTTTCATGATGGCCTTCCCAATGGGAACAGCTGCTTTAAAAACAGCACTATAGAAAGGTTCAGGCACGTCAAGGAAGTGATCGTGCTCGACTTTTGGAACAATAAGAGTATGGCCTAGATTGATTGGATTTATATCTAAAAAGGCATACGTCCACTCATCTTCATATATTTTATAAGATGGTATCTCGCCTTGAATGATTTTAGAAAAAAGAGAGGCCATTTCAAACTCCTTTTCAAACTGGCTAAACTTTCAAGGTCAATTGAAGTCAGTTTTTATTCTTTTCTTCAATGATTTTTTCAACATCTTTTAAGCTTAAGGCCAACGCCTTATCTTTATCATTTTTCAAATCATCAGGAAGACCTATATTCTTTGAGCCAAACTTAATATAAAAGCCATACTTTCCTTCGTAAATTCCAACTTTCTTTTTAAGCTTGGATTTCTCTTCAAAGTCTTTAAGAAGTTTACTTCTCCTTGTCGACTTTTTTTCTTGGGCCAAAATCTCTAAAGCTCGGTCTAGCTTGATTTCATAGACGTCATCGTCCTTTTTAAGAGATCTAAAATCTCCATCACACATAACGTAAGGCCCAAAGCGGCCTAGGTTGGCAAGAACTGGTTCGCCCTTTTCTGGATGGACCCCTAGTTCACGTGGGAGAGAGAGGACTTTTATGGCCTCTTCTAAAGTTACAGTTTGAGGTGTAAGAGGTTTTGGCAGACTCGCCCTTCTAGGAGTCGGGTTTTCCTCATTTTTTTCCCCCAACTGTAGGTAAGCTCCATAACGACCTATAAGGCAATAAATATTCTCTTTTTTATCTGGGTGGACCCCAATAGGAACCGGTCCTTTTTCTTGCATTTCAATCAGTTGGTCAATATCCTCACTTTTTAAATCAGCAGGAGCAATATCTTCAGGAATTGATGCACGAACCTCGTCTTCACCTTTCGATGATTTATCACTAACCAGGTAAGGTCCAAAGCGGCCCACTTTTATCTCAGCTGTTTTTCCATAAATATGAGGCAGCTCGATTGTCCTAGTTTGCTCTGGCTTTATCTTCTTCTCGTTCTCTTCCACCTTAGATTTTAAACCGGCCTTTCCAAGGTAAAACTTTTTTAAGTACTTTTTATGGTCGAGCTCACCGTAGGCAATATCATCTAGAGACTGCTCCATCGTCTTAGTGAACTCATAGTTCACAAGACTTTCAAAATAGTTCTCCAGAAGTTGAATCACAGCGATACCTGTAAAAGTAGGGACCAAAGTATTGCTAACCTTCCTGACATAACCACGGTCCAAAATTGTATTAATAATACTTGCATAGGTGGAAGGTCTTCCAATTTCCCTCTTTTCCAAATTGTTGACAAGAGAAGCTTCTGTAAACCTTGCTGGTGGTTTAGTGGAGTGGTCTGTAGGTCTCAGGCCTTCCTCTTTAACCTTTAGTTTATTTCCAGTCTCAAGATGTGGAAGAATAACCTCTTTGTCATCAAGTGCAGCACTTGGATCATCCCTTCCTTCAACATAAACTCTTAAAAAGCCTGGAAAGGTAATTTTTGTTCCATTGGCCTGAAAGTCTAACTCTCCAACTTTAATTTTTACCACCTGAGAGGACTTCTTCGCATCGGCCATCTGGCAGGCGAGAGTTCTTTTCCAGATCAATTCGTAAAGGGCCCTTTCTTTACCAGAAAAGCTTATATCTTTTGGGTGTACGAATTGACCTCCAGCAGGCCTTATGGCTTCGTGGGCTTCTTGAGCTCCCTTAGACTTTGATTTAAATTGTCTAACTGTTGGTGATAAATATTCCTTACCATAAAGACTTTCAATTTGCCCTCTCGCAGCCTCTACAGCTTGTTTAGATAAGGTCGGAGAGTCAGTTCTCATATAAGTTATAAGACCTTCTTCATAGAGTTTTTGAGCAACCCCCATAACCTCTCGAGTACTCATACCAAGCTTACGGTTCCCTTCCTGCTGAAGAGTTGAGGTTATAAAAGGAGGTAAGGGTCTTGAAACTGAACTTGTTTCTTTTATACTTTCAACGTTCCAATCTTCTTTTTTCGACAATTCGGCTAAACGAGAAGCCTCTTTTTTATCTAGAACAATAATGCCCTTATCTGACTTAAGCTTTCCCGTCTTATCATCGAAATCTTTACCGACAGCAATCCTCTCACCGTTTACATGAGTACATTTGGCCATAAACTCTTCTTTAGAGCCAGGAAGAGTCAATTCTTCAGCTTTAATGCTCCAATAATTAGCACTTTTAAAGAGCATTCTTTCACGCTCTCTCTCTACAATAAGTCTAAGCCCTGAAGACTGAACCCGACCTGCCGAGAGACCATAGCAAATTTTCTTCCACAGCAAAGGTGAAAGCGTATAACCAAAAATACGATCCAAAACTCTTCTCGCTTCCTGGGCCCTCACTAATTGCATATCAATATCACGACAGTTATTAAGAGCTTCCTGAATCGCGGACTTTGTTATTTCATGAAAAACCATTCTCTTAACAGGGATTTTTGGTGCAAGAATCTGAGTCAGGTGCCAGGAAATGCTTTCTCCTTCACGGTCCTCATCGGTCGCGAGGTAGAGGACATCTGCTGATTTTAACTTTTTCTTCAACTCACGAACGAACTTGAACTTTCCCTTAGGAGTTACATACAAAGGTTCAAAATCCTTATCGACATTCACACCTAACTTGGCCCAATCTTCTTTTTTTAAATTTTTAGGTATCTCAGCTGCCGACTGTGGCAGGTCCCTTAAGTGTCCCATACTAGCTTCGACTATATAGTCCTTAGAAAGAAACTTCTTAATCGTTTTTGCCTTCGTGGGTGACTCGACGATAACCAGATGTGTCAAACTCATGATTTAGTCCTTAATCTTCTACATTCTATTTTTTTTAGAAAATGGTTTCTAACGAAAATTAAATGAATTTTACCTAATAGCTTAAGCCATTCTCTGTCCTTTAGCCAATTTATGCCATTAACTCAATGATTTTTAAAGAAATTAAAGTGAAGAAAAGTTATTGGCAAGTCAATACACAACTTTTTCGCTGTCCGAAACAAAGCCTTTTTTTCTTAAGACTCCCCATTCCTTTACTATCAATGCACATTAGCATTTGCCCAACATTCTCACTAAAACAAACCCCTTGAGAGAGATTCGTACCTTCCACTAAACACTGATACATGTTTTTATAACATCTTTGAGTGCACTCTTTTTTCTCCTGGGCATTGTGACCAATCGCCTCCAAACTAAAGCCAAAAACTGTCAAAAAACCAGTAATGACTAAGCCTAAACAAACTTTTTTCATTAAGCCTCTCCTTCTTACACCGAGCCTAAGCCTCTCCGACCTTTTCGGTTGGTTTATCGAATTAATTTAGTCCGCTTCTCACGAGAGAAGATTCTCTACTAAAAAAGTTTGAAACCGGACAGTTCTCTGATAATCCCTTGATTTTTATATGGTTAAATAGGAAAAAGAGCTAAAACGGATTAAAAATGGACGGAATAAAAAAAACCATAAACCTTGGTGAAGTCTTGTGCGCCTTTTTTGTGTGCCTAGCGCTTCTATATCCTTTTGCTGCTCAATCCAAAAGTGACGACTCTTCCGTTTTTTCTTCAACAAAATCCAACCTTCTCCCTGACACTCGAATGGAACAAAAAGGGCTTGGTGGTCAAACCGTTTTAAGAATTAACCCAGAGTTTTATAAAATAAACATTGCTTTATCAGGTGGCCCTAAGGTTCATTTCAGAAAGCCACTTGAACAAGATCTTTATTTTTTCTTTGGGCCCTATATAAAGGACAACTCTTCCAAAGAGAAAAAAAACAACGCGGAGTTCAATAAAGTTTTAAGGGAGCTTTTTAAGTTTCACTTTAATTAATAAAAATATAAATAAACCTCAACCGGCATCGACGCCCTAGATCATGTTTTAATAAACTTATGCTTTTCACCTTAACAGAACACATTTCTTTTTCTATTCTGACGTACAGCCTCTTTCCGTTTCTCCGCTAAAGGAACAAAAAATGAATCATGAACAAATCAAAAAGGTTTTCCTAGAAACTTGCCCAAAAAGCATCGACTTCATTGCCTTAAGGTTTATAAAAAATAAGGCAAAGTACTGTTCCGTCAAAAATAGCTTTCCTCACTCCAATAGTCTTGTCACCGATAAAGGGATTCAAGTTGAGGTCCTTCATGGAGGTCAATTCTCCTATGCAGCAACCCACGACATCTCACCCCATGGGATAAAAAGCGCCATTAAGAGGGCGATCCTCTTAAATGAACAATCTTTGAAATGGAACCTCTTTCCTTTTTCTTTAAGAACAAGGCCAAAGTTTGAAAAAGCCCAAAAAGAATCTTCATCAAAAAGCCTGGGGAAGGAGACCACACTTGGTGAAATCAACGATGTCTTAAGCCTGGCATGCGGTGTGATGAAAAAAGAAACTGCAGTCATCCACTCTGAGGGTCATGGTTCCTTAAGAAATATTGAAACTTACCATATTACCTCAAATGGGGATGAAGACTTAAACACAAGAGGCCTTCTTGATTTCTCCCTTAAAGCTATAGCCCAATCTAATAATGACATCCAAACCAGGACATGGGGGAACACCCTTCAACTGGGGTCTTCTTTTTTTCAAAAAGAACTTTTTAAAAAGGAAGCGTCAAGAATTGCAAAAGAGGCCATTGATTTAGCAAATGCACCGGAATGCCCATCTGAAGCTATGGACGTAATCCTTCTTCCCGACCAAATGATTCTTCAAATACATGAATCTATAGGACACCCCTTAGAGTTGGATAGAATTTTGGGAGACGAAAGAAATTATGCAGGTCTAAGTTTTATTAAAAAGGAAAATTTTGGTCAATACCAATATGGCTCTCCCAAGCTCAACATCACCTTTGACCCTACAGTTGAAACAGAAGCAGCAAGTTACACACTAGACGATACAGGAGTCAAAGCATCTAAAGAATTCATTATAAAAGAAGGAAAACTTCTAAGAGGCTTAGGATCACTTGAAAGCCAAGAAAGGAGCCGCTTAAAAGGTGTTGCTTGTTCTAGAATGTCCTCTTGGAATAGACCCCCTATCGATAGGATGGCAAACCTCAATTTAGAGCCCGGGGAAACATCCTTTGAGTCAATGGTTTCAAACATGAAAAGAGGAGTTATTATGGCCACGAATAAAAGCTGGTCCATTGACGACTATAGAAACAAGTTTCAATTTGGCTGCGAATATGCTCAACTCGTCGAGGATGGACGGCCCACAAAAATTGTAAAAAACCCCAACTATAGAGGGATAACAACACCTTTTTGGCACAAACTCAAAGAGGTTGGAAACCAAAAATCCCGCGAGATTTTTGGAACCCCTTATTGTGGTAAAGGTGAGCCTAATCAGGCCATCGAAGTTGGGCACGCCTCACCGGCCTGTCTTTTTGAAAATGTTGAAGTTTTTGGAGGAGCCTAACTCATGGAAAATTATTTTAAAAAAGAGACATTCTACAATATTGGGCAGGACCTCTTTAAAGGTCTAGAAAAAGGGGAAGACTTAACCATTGCCCTTAGTGGAGAAGAAACAACCTATATTAGATTCAATGGGGCCAAAGTAAGGCAGGCCCTTAATGTAGTACAGGGTGATTTGATAATGACCCTTAACTCTAAAAACAGAACTTCGTCTTTGAGAGTCGGGTTTGCTGATGGCAAGGACCAAAACTCCTTTGAAAGCAACTTAAAAAGCTTGAAAGAAGCCTTGAAAGAATTAAGGGCCGAAACGTCCACCCTCCCGGAAGACCCTTATCTTGTTCCTACTGAAAACCATGGCCAATATGAAAGAGAGCACGAAGGTTCATTACCCTCCGCCAGTCAATTAATGGAAGACATTTTAGGGCCGAATCAAGGTATTGACCTTGTAGGCGTCTATTCTGGTGGACGCTTGTTAAGAGCAAACTTGAACTCTAAAGGACAGAAACAGTGGTTTTCCACTATAAATTTCCTAGTCGACTTTTCTCTTTACGACTCAGCCCAGAACGCCGTTAAAGAGCAATATGGTGGATCCCATTGGGACCAGAAAAGCTTTTTACAACAAATAAAACTCGCCAAAAAACAATTAGAACTTATGGCCAAACCCAAAGTCAAAGTTCCTAGAGGTCATTATAAAACTTATTTCGGCCCAGCAGCCGTTCATGAGATTCTTGGAATGATGAGTTGGGGAGCCGTAAGTGGTTCATCATGGAAAAAAGGAGAGTCTGCTCTTGGCCTCCTAGCAAATGAGGAAAAAAAGTTATCTCCTCAGTTTTCTCTTCAGGAAAACTTTGAACTTGGTCTCTGCCCGCCATTTAACGAAAGAGGCGAAATTTCTAAAGAAAAGCTTTCCATTATAACCAATGGGCGTTTGGAAACCTTCCTTATTAACTCAAAAACAGCTCAAGAGTACAATTTGGAAGCCAATGGAGCTGGCCAATATGAAGGTCTTCGGAGCCCTTCCATCCTTCCAGGTAACCTAAAAGAAGAAGATATCCTCAAAAACATTGGCACAGGACTTTACCTTTCAAACCTTCATTACCTTAACTGGAGTGATCAACGAGGTGGCAGGATGACGGGTATGACTCGTTTTGCTTGCTTTTGGGTAGAAAATGGTGAAATGGTTGCCCCTATTGAAGACCTCCGTTTTGATGAATCCCTTTACAGATTTTTCGGAGAAAACCTTATTGATTTAACTCAATTTACTGAAACCTTCCCCGAGCCTGGAAGTTACCATAGAAAAGGTATTGGGGGTTCTAAAGTCCCAGGAATGATTGTTAAAGATTTTGCTTTTACTCTTTAAGGTTTCATAAATTTGATTTTGTTTAAATTATCATAAAGGCAAAGTCGAAGGGCCTAAACTCTTTTTTTGGTAAAGCATTTAATTAAGAAGGCCCAACCTAAAAGAAAGGACATTCCCCCAAAGGGAACAACCATCGCCAGAAACTTTATCTTAGTTAGGGCGTAGAAATAACAATTAAAAGAAAAAAGGATGATACCGACTGTAAAACTAACTCCTGCTCTCTTTAAATAAGGACTAGAAGTTCCTCCTTGCTCACCGACAACATGACAAAGGCCAATAAATAAGAGAGCAAGGCCATGGTAAAATTGATAAGTAACACCCGTTTTGAATGTGTCCAAAGCCTTGTCATCCAGGAGCTTTGTCAGACCATGGGCCCCAAAAGCACCTATGGCAACTGCCAAAAATAAAAATAAGGCCCCAAGAAACATCCAATTATTTTTCAATCCATCAAAGTTTTTCATGAAACCCTTTTATCAACGTTTTAAGTGAGAGTCTAGATTTCTCGCATAATTCACGAGGTCTCTTTTTTCTTTATTATTTTTTGAAAACTGAAAAAAGAACTCTTCATTATTAAAAAGGAGTTCATCGGTTTCACTAAGGGCCTTGTAAAACTCCCTTAAAAGCGCTGTTGAAAGTTTTATGGGAACCTTTTTTATAGACCTCATTTCAATAATTAACTTCCTAACAGCAGAGTCTTTAAGATGTGAAAAAACTTTCTGACAAACGTCTTCTCCTAGAATACTTAGAACAACCGCTGACTTTTTCAAGGGACTCAAGCCTTCTTTTAAGTCATTCATCTTAACCTCTTTAGACTCTAAGGGAAAATTTTCTTTTTTAATTGATTTATAAAAGGGTAAAAAAGAATGCCAAGGCCCGTCGCAAGAAGGCCCATGTAAAACTCATCCATTCCATCCAAAAAACCTTTAGGTGGCCAATTCCGCCAATATGTAACCATTATGACTCCCATAATGCAGCCAAATACAAACTGACCGTCCCCTATTTTCTTTGGAAATATATAAGCAAAGAGAACTGGGAAAAGCATACAAGCAGCGGAATAGCTCCCCAAAGTTTTCCAGACAGTTTTGACATTTCCTTGAAAAAGTTCAGCAAGAATAACGGACAAGATTCCAACACCCAGAACCCCAAAATAATGGGCCCATTTCTTATCTCTCAACCGCTTGGGAAGCAAGTCAAAACTTATTGTGGTCCCCGCTAAAAATAAGTAGGAATCTAAAGTCGAAAGAATCGTTGCCAATATGCCCGCCAAGACAAAACCTTTAAGGCCATCTGGCAAAACCTGAAGGGCATAAAGAATATAAGCTTGACCTGAATCTGCTTCGGGCATAACCGCCCGAGCGTACATGGCCCCAAATGTTGTGCAAAGATCAAATAAAACCCAAACGAAAGTTGAAATAAGAATTCCCTTCTTGGCCACCTTTGGAGATTCTGCCGCAAAACACCTTTGATAAAAGTTTGGATCTACAAGAGTAGATAATGCAATAAAACCCCAAACCAATGTAACACCAAAAGACTCTCCCCCCGTTAAAGAGAAATGATTCTCAGGAAGACTTTTTAAGAGAAAGTCTAAACCTCCGTAAGTCCCAATAGAAAAAAATAAAATGAGGGCCACACTTCCACACATAACCACGAATTGAATCAAGTCAGAGAAGACAACTGCCCTTAATCCACCCCAAATCGAATACAGGATAACTACTAAAACCCCACAGGCCATCATAAGAGTCAAAGGTCCTCCAAAGAGAACCTTCAAAAAAAGTCCAAGGCTTATAACATAAGCAATAGGAAGGACATTAAAGAAGTTAAAAAGAGCACTTAACCGTGCGGCTTTAGGGCCAAAAAGTTTTCCTACTAGATCTGGTAAAGTAACCGCCTTATATGAAGCAATTCTGTCAACAAGACAAAAAGCAAAAATTAAGTAGGCGATATACCAAAAAACACCTTGAGTTAGAAAATTATAAAGGCCTTTTTCAAAAGCAATTTGAGTGACGCCAAAAATACCTCCATACCAAGTTGCTACCAATGTACTTACAAAGAGAGGAAGAGTCAGCCTTCTTCCCATTAGTAACAATTCTAAAATGTGGTTACCTGCCTTTTCTTCTTGTTTTTTTAATTTATGACCGTATAAAACCGCAATAAAAGTTAACAGAAGCACTAAACCAAAAATAACCCAATCGAAAATAGATAAGGATTTAAAAATATTGTCCACCTGATTCATTTTACCTTTCCATGAATTTGTTAAATATTAATCTTTTATTAGAAAAAAAGGAGGTATTAACCACACCTTTTTACAACCTAATTAAAATGATACCATCAAACTTTGTCAGTCATTTATGGATTAATAGGATTATTGAATGAATATATTAATAGTTGAAGATTCTCATACGATAAGAAAAGAATTAAAAGACCTACTTGAAAGAAATGGTCATATAACTTATGAAGCAGAAAATGGACAGGAAGGCATTCATTTCCTCGAAAATACTAAGTTTGAAATTGACCTCATTATTTCAGACCTTGAGATGCCTATCATGGATGGAATGGAATTTATTCAAAAAAGCCGTGGAATGGAAAAGTTCGCAGACATTCCCTGTCTCATTTATACATCCAATATAAAACCAGACCTGAGAGATAAACTCAAAGACCATGGAATTCAGGCCATCCTTCCAAAACCGCTTAAAGAAAAACACATGTTGAAAATTGTTAGCAGCATAAAAAAGAAACTTTAAAGACAACTAAGATTTTTCAAACCTATCAGGCAGCAAAGGATGAACAGTTCTTTCCCATAAAGGGGGGAAAAGGGCCAAAATCATCATTGTAGGATAGCCCCAAGGTAGTTGAGGGGCCTCTTCATAAGTTCTCAAATTTTGATAAGGTCTCTCAGCAAAAGCATGGTGATCAGAGTGGCGTTGCAAATTAATTAAAAGTGCATTGGAAAATAAATAATCAGAATTCCAGGAATGATGGGGGCGTACTTTTTCAAAACGGCCAGAGGGATTCATTTTTCTCTCTAAACCATAATGCTCTACATAATTAATAATTTCCAAGAACAAAACTGCTAGCATGGATTGTGTAAAAAAAAGAGTTAACCCTTTTTCTCCTCCTAAAAATGCAAAAAGAATCCCAATAAATAAAGTTACTAAGGTTAAAATCAATGTCTGATTTTTCCATAAAACCTTTCTGTTTTTGTCAAAAAAGCCCAATTGGAAGGCGCTCTTATAAGAGCCTATAAGGGTTCTTGGTAAAAAGGAGTAGAGGCTTTCTCCAAAACGGGAGCTTGCCGGATCTTTTTTAGTAGAAACATGCCTGTGATGACCTTTATTATGTTCAACAAAAAAATGACCATAACCGACATGAACTAGTAAAACTTTTGCCATAAAATGATATCTTTTTTCTTTCCTATGACCTAATTCGTGGGCCAGAGTTATACCCATTCCACCAGTAACAAGACCAAGAGAAAAAATAAGACCCAAAGCTTCATAAAAAGAAAATTTATAATTCGTAAAAACATAAAGCGAGCTGTACAGAGAGCCTAAAATCCCACAGAAAAGGAAAATAAGAAGCCAGTTATAAAATGGATTTCTTTCCAGTTTTTTATAACAATCCTCTGTAAAATTATCTGTATCACGACCTATCAATTTATCTATAAGAGGAACCAGAACAAAAGAAAAAAGTGGAACAATCATTAAAGAGTACCCTCTTAAAAAAAGGGAAGCACCAAAAAGGAAAAGAAAAAGAAGGGGTGTAAAAAAACAGAAAGGATACCACTGATTCTTTGCCATGCATCAAAACCTTGATATTAGGAAGCCTTAGGAAGC
>PAZA01000027.1 GCA_002715375.1 Halobacteriovoraceae bacterium | reverse complement strand
ACACAAAGGATAAGGCATGAGTTTACCAAATTTAAAATATTTTAACCTCTCCGTAAAAGATAACGTTCTTATTATTGCTTTTGACGATCCCGAGGAAAAGGTCAATACATTAAACCTGAAAATGACCGATGAATTCCACAAAATCATGGATGTCATTGATAATGATGACAATATTAAGGCCATCGTTTTTACCTCAGGTAAACCTGATAATTTTATTGTTGGCGCTGATATAAAAATGATTAAAGAGTTTAAAACGAAAGAAGATGTCGTTAAAACATCAAGAGAGGGGCATGAACTCTTTAAAAGAATTGAAAAACATAAAAAGCCCTCTGTTGCAGCTATTAATGGTCCCTGTCTAGGAGGAGGCCTAGAAGTTGCGCTTTCTTGCCATTACAGGTTGGCCACAGATAGTTCGAAGACAATCCTTGGGCTCCCTGAAGTTATGCTAGGCCTTCTTCCTGGCGGAGGTGGAACCCAAAGACTTCCTAAGCTCATAGGTATTCAAAAGGCCCTCGATATGATGCTAACTGGGAAAAATATAAAACCCGCTAAAGCCAAAAAGATGGGTCTTGTTGACGATGTGGTTTGCCCAGAAAGCCTTGAGGCAGTCGCTGTCCAAGTTGCTCAAAAACTTGCGTCAGGAACCATGAAATTAAAAAGGTGGAAGGCAAAAGGGAAAGATAAAGTTCTTGAGGATAATTTTGCAGGAAGGGCGTTGGTCTTTAACCAGGCCAAGAGTATGGTTTTGAAAAAAACAGGAGGACTTTACCCCGCCCCACTTAAAATTCTTGAAGCTGTAAAAGCAGGTGTTAATTCTGGTCCCAAAAAAGGATATGAGACAGAGGCAGACCTTTTTGGCGACCTTGCCATGACAAGAGAATCCAAGTCCCTTATTTCTCTTTTTGAAGGTCAAACAAGCCTTAAAAAGAACCGTTATGGTAGCCCTGAAAATAAACCTGACTGGATAGGAGTCATTGGTGGTGGACTTATGGGCTCTGGTATCTCCCTTGTTAATATTCAAAAAGGAATTAAAACTAGACTTAAAGACCTTAGTCAGGAGTCTTTAGGTAAAAGCGAGAAATACGTTTGGGGTGCTCTTAATAAAAGAGTAAAAAGAAGGGCCATGAGCTCGTTTGAAAGAGATAAAATCTTTTCATCTCTGACCACTCAAACAGATTGGACTGTCTTTGAAAAATGTCCCCTAGTCATTGAAGCCGTTTTTGAAGACCTTAGCCTTAAACAACACATCCTTGAAGAGTTTGAAAAAATTGCACCGGAAGACTGTGTTTTTGCAAGTAACACCTCAGCTCTACCGATTAAACAAATTGCGGCGGTTTCAAAAAGACCAGAAAATGTTCTCGGTATGCACTACTTCTCTCCAGTTGAAAAAATGCCTCTTTTGGAAATTATTGTGACAGATAAAACATCTGACCGGGCCGCTAGCCTTGCTGTTGAAATGGGAATGAAGCAGGGAAAAACAGTTATTGTTGTCAATGATGGCCCAGGTTTTTATACGACAAGAATTCTCGCTCCACTAACAGATGAAGCGGCTATCATTGCTTTAGAAGGCACTGACCTCCATCACATTAATAATATTATGAAAGACTTTGGTTTTCCTGTTGGCCCCATTACCCTTTGTGATGAAGTTGGGCTTGACGTGGCCATGCATATTGCAAAGGACCTTAAAAAGGCCCTTGGGGAAAGGATCTGCTCCGCTCCTTCGGAGCTTATTGATGACCTCGTCAAAAATAATATGAATGGAAGGAAGAGTGGAAAAGGCTTTTTTCTCTACAATGAGAAAAAATCATCAAACCCATTAAGCAAAATTTTCCAAGGTTCAGGAAAAGAAATAAACCCTGCTGCTTTGAAAATCGTTAGAGAAAACAGAATTGAGCTCAGGGGTCCACAAAGCTCCGATGAAGAGCTACAAAAAAGAATCGCTTATCGTATGATTAATGAAAGTGCTCTCTGCCTTCAAGAAAATATTATTAAAAACCCAATTGATGGTGATATAGGTGCTGTTTTCGGCCTTGGGTTTCCACCGACTTTCGGAGGTCCTTTCCGTTACCTAGACCTCGTAGGTGCTCAAAGCTTCCTTAATGATATGAAGAAGTTTGAAGATAGATATGGGGAACGCTTTAAAGTGGCCACCATAATAGAAGATTATGCTAAGGAAAATAAAAAGTTTCATGGCTAGGATAATAGAAATTTAAGAGACTTCTTCCTTTTTTTCCCGAAAGGGAAGAAGGATCTTAAAGCAGGTTTGAGGCTGATTCACTAATTCAATACTTCCACTATGATTTTGAAAAATACTTTGAGAAATACTTAATCCTAAACCTGTTTTTTTAGGAAGCTCAGTTGAAAAGAAAGGTTCAAAAATTTTCTCTCTTATAGGCTCCTCTATTCCATTTCCGGAGTCAGAAAAAAGTATCTCAATTTGTTTATTCGATTTTTTTGATACGACGATCTTTATCCAGGATTTTTCCTCTCCTTTGCCAAAATCAAAACTATTAATAACCAAATTTGAAAATGCCTGTTGTAATTCAATTTTTCTTGCAAATACAGTAAGACCATCCTCGCATTCAACCTCTATTTCAAAAGAGTAATTTTTGAGTTTCTCCAGATAAAGTTCAAAAGAGTTAGAAATCACTGGTTTTAATTCAACGATTTCAAAAGGATCTTGAGAACCATCTTTAGCGAAATTTCTTAGCTCTTTAATTATTTTTGATATCCGATTCGAGTTCTCTTTTAATTTTTCAGAAATATCAATCAATATTTTTTCAACATTTTCTGTCACATCATTTTTCTTTGGAATTTTCTTTAATGTATAAATCTGCCCAACAATAATTGTAAGAGGGTTATTAATTTCATGAGACACCCCTCCCGCCATTTCACTCAATGTGGCCATTTTTGAAGCATTAAAAGACATCATAACATTTTCATCAGGAAAAAAGTTTGATGATTTTTGTTTAATGCGGTTTAACTCAATTAAAGGTAAACATGGGCCCAAAAAGAAAAAAACTTTATAAATAATACCCCACCCTATCTTAGAAGAAACGACCTCCCAGTATAGAGAAGCATCCCCATGACTATCAAAAAATAAAAAATAAAGTGAAATGCTTACAAGAGGTAGTAAGGTCAAATAAAAGTTTCTTATCCCATTTAAAAAAGCATTATGAAAGGCCAATAAAAATGTAAAGAAGAGGTAGGGAGAATCTAACTTACCTGTATTCCAAAGACAGATGGGCCAGAAAATTAATGATAAAAATATCCAAACTTGATAGTTGGCCTCTATTTTTTTTTTGGACCTCCATGCCCATAGTCCATTGATAAGTAGCAATGAACTATAGGAAAATGATAATATACTGAGTTTAGAATGAATATTTATAAGATTTAAGCCTACAAGAAAACCTAGGAAACTATAGTAGATGAGGATTCCAAAAAAGAAGTTTCCCATCTCAATTCACTTCTCCTTACTTAAGCCACATTCGTTGATTTAATCGTTAAAATAAACTCAGTCCCTTTTCCAAGAGTCGTTCTTACCGATACGCCCCCACCTAGTTTTTCCAGGTTCTTTTTAACAATGTCCATCCCAACGCCACGACCAGAGAGCTCATCAACACTATCTTTTTGGCTAAAGCTTGGAAGAAAGATAATATCCATAGCTTCCTCATCACTCATATTGCTTAATTGATCCTGGTTATAAATGCCTTTCTCAAAAGCTTTTTTCTTTATAACATCAATATCAATCCCTGCACCATCGTCTTTAATTTTTATTTCGACAAATGAAATATCAGGCTCATTACAAGTCACTTCAATTTTACCCTGAGGCTTTTTACCTTTTTCTCTCCTAGCGTCCTGCTCTTCAATCCCATGGTCTATAGAATTTCTTAGAAGGTGGACAAAAGCATCCTGTAAAACGTTAAGAGATTCCCTGTTAAGGGTTATTTCATTTCCTGAGATGATAAAGTCCACATCTTTATTGAGCTTTGTTGAAATATCCTGGACCATGGATCTAAATTTTTGCAAAGAAGGAATCACTGGTATATCTGTCAATCTTTCCGCTGCAATTCTTATTTCCCCAATATTCCCATCAATAACTGTCTGGTTAAGCCTCTTTAAGTTCCTAAGAACAACCGGAACCATTTCAACCTTACTAATCTCTTGATCTTCATCATCATCGTCTTTCTTCTCTATATAAAAGCCATTAAGAAGTTGAGAAAAATCAATCAGTTTCAAATAAAGATAATCTGAGTTCTCTTCAAAAAACTTTATCAGAAGTGAAGCTACAGGGTCGCGGTCTTCTATCAATGCTCTTGTCTTATCTGGTAAATCATTTACAATTCTGGTTGTTCTGAAATCTGCCAGAATCATTTTAATCTTAGGTACAACGCTTTCGTCAGGGCAAATGAAGTAGTTGAAAAAGTTGCTTTCGCCGTCATCTGCTAAATATTTTCCAGCTTCTTTAAACAAATCACCTGGATCTTCTTTTGAACTATTTATTCTTTTAAGCGTTTTAACAAGTATCGAATTTGAACTTACACCTTTAATCTTATCTTGAATTTGGTGAATATCTAGTGATAAATCCTTCATTTCATCGTAAAAACGATTATCACTATCTGATTTCCTAACGTGATCATAATCAAGACGACAAGTAAGAGAAAAGTAAAGCCATAGCTCCCTTATCTGAAAACGAATTCTTTCTTTATTCTCTAAAAACTTTTTAGGACCAGACTTTATTATACCAAATATATCACTGAACACTCTGCTGAGAAAATGAAAGTTGAGTCTTCTACATTCAGAAAGAATTCTTTCCAATTTAATTACAGAATCTTCCATCTCAAAGATGTGGTCAATTCCTTTTGAAAAGTCATAAAAGTTTTTGAAGATTTCGGACCAATCATCGCATTGCCTAGTATATGGCATATTCATATCTGATTGCTGATAAATAGACCTTACAATATCTTTGATTTCTACATAATTTCCAATGAAGTCTTTGCTAAATTCTTCAAGATCGGAATTCCTGAGGTCTTCCAAGTTATTAAAAGATCCTTCAAATTGATGAACCATTTCGGAAACATCTAACCTGTTCATAGACCTTAAAGAGCCTTTGAGTGAATGGGTATTTCTTTTTAGAACTGAAATAATGTCATCTTTAATATCTTTTTCCTGAACTTCAACAAAAACCTTTTTCCTTGTTTTTCCAGGTTGGTTAGCATCAAAAAGATGTTCTTTTCTTGTAATATTCTTTGAAATTAACTGATCAAGATTGACAGTAAAGTTTTGGATTTCTCCAACTAGCTTTTTCTCGAACTCATTTTCAATCCTAAAAACTTTCTTTGCCAGACTTCCATAATCATTAATTTCAGAATTAATTTCATAGAGCTTTGAAATAATCGGATTAAAGTCCTCTCTTGATACGTTTCTTCCTTCAGAAACTGACTTTCTTATTTCAGTCACATGGCTTTCAGCAATATGGGTAATACTTGATATTGAGAAAAAATTAAATGCCCTTGAGTTCCCCTTTAAAGTATGGAGGTAACGGAACATTTCTGTTAAAACATTGGGGTCCGTAGGTGCAGCTTTTGCCAAAACCATCGTATCTTCAACAAGCTTTGGTGCACTTTGAAGAAATTGAGAGATGTCTTCTATATCCAAATTTGCCATTTCAGTAATAATTGAGATGTTTTTCTGATTAGCTTTCTTTTCTTTTTCAACTTTAGCAGCTAGCTTTTCTCTTTCTGTTATATCTTCAACAATAAACATAAGATTTTCTAAGTTCTCATCCTCATCCCATAAAGGTGTATAGGAAATTGAGAAGACACGCTCTTCTTCTTTTTCATCATCACTTTTTACATATTCCATTCTTGGAGCTAGATGTTCCTCCATTAGAAGGTATTGGAGCTCATTTTCACCAAAAATAGCAAACAAAGCACTTTTTATGTTTGAAAATTGTTCTGACTGTCTGTTTACGTCTTTATATAAAGTTTCAAGGATGTTTTCTCCAATTACCTCTTGACCAAAAACTTCATTAGTATAAGCCGAAACAGGACCAATAATTTCAAGACCTTCGTTAACTGAAAAAACAGCCTGTTGCATATTATTAAGGAGGTTCGAAACTTTCTCTTTTTCTTCCTCAATTTCTTTTGTAGCTTCTTTAACTTTATCTTCTAGGTTTTCAGCGTAATCCTTTAACTTTTCGTGGGAAATTTTAAGTTTATCTTTCATCCCATTGAATGAAATGACAACTTCCTCTAGCTCATCTTTAGTATTTGAGGTTTTTCTTTTAAGAATTAAGCCTTCACCACTTAGATCATCAAGATCAAGTGCAGAAGCATAACCCGCCATATGAGACAGGTGCCTTGAAACAAGGGCCCTAAACACAAAGAAAAGTAGAAATGTTGTTGCAACAACCTGTGAAACCTGAATTATCAACTGAGTTATCATTTGCTTAACTAGTGTATCTCTTGCAACCTTCGTACTTGCAGAAATGACAAGAAGTCCTACTTTTTCTGGCTCCGCGTCTTCACCTGCATCAGGGTCTTTGTACATGACATCAATTTTACTTTCTTTTAAATCTGTTCCCCAATCTTTTTTGGCCAAGTCACTAGTCTCTTTTATATAGTTCGGCTTTGGTTTTTTTCCTTCTCCAAGTTCCTCAACACCATCCATATCATAAAGTTTCGCTTGAACATTAACTCTATCTACAATTCCCTCTAATCCCTTATTAGTTTGATCCTCATCCTCTGTGTAAAGGGAGGTTCCAAGAGTCGCACCGACTGACTTCTCGATTCTCTCAAAACCTTTTTTTATAGACTGTAGGTTTTCTTGCCAAGCCTGTTGAAGATTGTATCCAGAAATTATGGTAGCAATAGAAAAGTTTCCTAAAACAACGAATATAATCAGCTTATTCGCTATCGATGTACTCCGCCTATTATCTACCTTTTCTTCTTGGTCACTCATAAGTTACCCCAAAAATCCGACGTTTTTTAAAACAAATCTAGCTTAGTAGTGTTTCAACAACTTTAAGAAATTTCGGCTCTGAAATTGGTTTCACAATCCAAAAAGAGACTCCCACTTCCTTTCCTTTTCTTTTTAACTCAGGGTCAAATTCAGTCGTCACCATCATAATTGGTGGCGCCTCCAGCCCCTCTTCTCTTATCTTTTGAAGCATTGAAAGGCCATCCAAGTTAGGCATATTCAAATCCGTTATGACAAGATCGAAAGTTTCGTCTCTAATCAACTGCAAGCCTTCTAGACCGTCAGTTGCCTCTCTAATGTCATAATCCTCTTCTAAAAGATTTTTTAGCTTTTTACGAAAATCCTTAGAATCTTCTACAAGCAGAACTTTCATCTTTTGCTCCTTGGTTTACCATCAACTATACGGCAGCTTCCAAAAAAAACTTAACCTCCTTTGTAGAAATAGATACTTATTTTTAGGTTGGTAATTAATTCTTATTTGATGAAATTAAATAATTTCAATATAATTGAGAAGAGTGCTTGTTTGAATTTTACAATTACCATGGAGTCAAAAGGAATCATGGCCGCAATATTAATTGTTGATGATTCTTCATCTACAAGGATACAGCTCAGAAACTTTTTAGAACCCCATAAGCATACTTGCACTGAGGCAATTAACGGCCTCGACGCTTTGGAAAAACTAAATAATGGACCCATTGACCTCATTATTTGCGACCTTAATATGCCTGAAATGGATGGTATTGAATTTATAACCAGGCAGTCTAAAAACGAAAAGTATAAAGATATACCAACAATTATGTGTACAACAGAAACAATCAACAAAAAAACTGAGGAAGGAAAAACTCTCTATGAAAAGGTAAAAGCCTCAGGTGTCGTTAAAGCTTGGATCGTAAAGCCTATAACTCCTAAAAAAGTCAGCCTTATTCTTAACTTTCTTGAAAAGCTTGATTTAAATTAGCGGATTACTTATTAGTTCACATTTATCGGGTCTTTAGTTCGTTCCCGTCAAAAACATAAACTGTCTCGTTCCCGTCATAATGGGTTGATAAATTAACAGGCCTTTTCCATAGAGCAAAAATATTTTTCATCGTATCGGCACCAAGGCCCATATCAAGGTCTACACCTTGATGAACGTGCTTGAGAAGTATTTCTCCTCTGTTACCATAATTGGACGTTTCTATTTCAATTACAGGGCTTCCGAAGTTCGTTAATTGGGCCAATAATTTTTCCTTTATTTTTGCAAACTCCACTGAATTTATTTCATTACGGCCTGTTCTTGGGTTAAACCTATAAGTAAACAAGTTCTGCCTCTCACAGAAATCCTGAGTAAAATATTGGTCAATAAAAGTTATGTCATTATGACTCTTCCTAACTTCAAATATCTTTTCTTTTCCCAAATTTAACTCTTTATCCCACCTATTCTTTTCAACCATGTCTTTGCAATCTTCAAAGTCTTTTCCAAAACGACCAGTGTCCCATCTAAATTCAATATCTCTAAAAAGCTCAATTCCTATCTTATAAGGATTAATCTGACGTCTGCTCATTGCCATTACACCAGCATGTTGATCTGCAAAATCAATTATTTCGCTCGATTTTAATGCTTTTTGGGTCATAATTTTTGAGTGCCAATAACTCGCCCAACCTTCATTCATAATTTTTGTTAAACGCTGAGGGAGAAAATAATAAGACTCTTCCCTTAAAATTCCTACGATATCACTTTCCCATTCTTCTAATGGAGCGTAATCCATTATAAATCTCATAATGTCACGTGTAGGTAATTTGGAAGATCCATGACCAAGCTTATCACCTTTCTCTTTTTTCTTATTTTTTTTCCTACCTTTTTTGAAGAGCTTTGAGTCCATAAATGACTTTAAGGCCTGGCTTCTTTCATCCTGGAGATCACCTCCTTCTAAACCTTCATAATCATCATAACCACCTTCATGAACCTGCTTTTCAAAAAGAACATTTATATCTAAAAGGTTTTCAAGAGAGAGGACGCTATCGATGAAAGCTTCAACTTTATCTTGTCCAAATTTTTCCATGTACCTTCTAATTTTAGTTCCATGGTTTGCCATAACATCCATCATGTTTTTGTTTGTATGATGAAACCAGTAGTTATTTTTAAAGAAGTCTGCATGACCATAAACATGGGCCATTACTAGTTTTTGATCGACTATATTATTGACGTTCAATAGATAGGCATAACAGGGGTTAGTATTAATAACCATTTCATAAATTTTCGATAATCCATAAGCATAATTTTTTGAAAGTTGATCATACTCCATCCCAAAACGCCAATGAGGATAACGGTTTGGGAAACCTCCCTGAGCTGCAAGAATATTAACTGTATCATAGTCACAAACTTCAAAGCAGACATCATAGAAATCAAGGCCATAACCTAAAGCATAGCCTAGGATTTCCTCTTTTAACCTCAGAAGCTCCCCTGAAATAGGCTTAGTTCGGTTCATATTTACTTACCTTTCCCTAAAAAGTCTTTTATCGAATCTAGAATGGCAGACTTATTTTTTATTTTGCTTAAAATAACAGAGTCCGATTCTTCTCCATATTTGTTAAAAAGATCTTTATAGAATTGACCTGATCCATAGCGACTTTCAACCTGACCGTAGCAAAAAACGTTAGAGTCAGGGATAATATCTT
Source organism: Halobacteriovoraceae bacterium (assembly GCA_002715375.1). Lineage (GTDB taxonomy): Bacteria > Bdellovibrionota > Bacteriovoracia > Bacteriovoracales > Bacteriovoracaceae > UBA7317. The sequence continues at coordinate 13,797 of PAZA01000027.1, read as the reverse complement.
TATCCAAAAGATCTAAGCAAAGCTTTGTATCATCTGTAGACCAGTTATCCCCGTCAGAAAAATGAAAGGGGTATATATTCCATTCATTGGGATCATAATCTTCCTTCATAATATCTCTGCATAATTTTAATGCAGAAGAAATCAAAGTTCCCCCACTTTCCCTTGTTCTAAAAAATGTTTTCTCATCAACTTCTTTTGCTGTTGCATCGTGAATAATATAGCGGATATCAATTGATTTATACTGACTCTTCAGCCATAAATTGATCCAAAAGCTCTCCGTTCGAACAATTTCTTTTTGTTCATCACCCATTGAGCCAGAAACATCCATCATGTAGATGACAACAGCAGAATTTTCAAACTCTTCTTTTGAACTAAAAGACCTATATCTAAAATCCGGTCTTGTGGGAACAATAATTGGGTTATTAGGATCATAATTACCTGTTGTTATTTGACGCTTTAAAGCTTCTCGATAACTTCTCTTAAAGTGCTTGAGGGAGTCTGGTCCGACCATACCAATACTATTGTACCGATCAACTGTCGTTTGGATTGTCTTTTTTCCCTTAGGCTCAATATTCGGAAGCTCTAATTCCTCTCCAAGAATGCTCGCCAACTCTTCTAAGGTTAGCTCTATATCAAGCTCTTTTTTTCCCTCACCTTCACCAGCTTCTCCCTGACCTGGTTGACCTTCTTCACCTTCAACTGGGTCTCCGGGTTTCCCTTCCCCCTGGCCCAAACCACCTTGCTGTCTTTCTCCAAATTTGAACCTGGGAGTTTCAATATGAGGCATTGGAATCTTGTAAGCACCATTTCCCTTAGGATGAGGCATTTCTCCACTTGAGACATATTTCCTAAGATTATCTCGGACTTTCCCTTTAACGACTTTTCTAAATCGAGCATGATCTCTTTTAATTGGGTGACCCATTCATTCCCCTGGGTTTGATCTTAATCCACTCAAGCTTTAGCAGAATCACCTTTCGCAAAAATAGAGGCCACAAAATTGAGTGCATCTGTAGCGCAAATTTCACAATAACCATGATTTTTCATAAGCCTTGCTTTCACAACATCTATCTTCTCTTGAGTTTCCTTATCAACGACTCTTGAAACAATCGTCGTTAATTTTATTGAATCTTTTTGATCTTCGAAAAGTTTGAGCTCTAATGCTCGGTGAAGCCTTTCGTTCATCTTAAAATCAAAGGTTTTTCCTTCTATTGCTAAAGCACCAATATAATTCATTATTTCACGACGGAAATCATCTTTTCTCGACTCAGGTATATCAATTTTTTCTTCTATCGACCTCATGAATCTTTCATCAGCATCCTCTAACCTATTCGAGTACTTATTTCTAATCTTTTCTTTTTGGGTATGGGCCTTAACATTATCTATATAATTAGCACAAAGAGTTTGTATTGCAGTCTCATCCACACTAATGGCTTTTTGGACATCATTTTTAATAATATCCTCATATTCTTGCCTTGTTATAGCAAGCATCTCTTTATACAAATCGTATTGTTCTTGACTTGTTATAAGACTATGGTGCTTTAAACCTGCTTCTAACTCGTTAAATACCATAAACGGATTTAAACAACCAAGGTGTCCATTTTTGACAAGTGCATTTGATACCTTGTCCTGAATGTACCTAGGACTAATTCCCTCCAAACCTTCTCTAATGGCTTCCTTACGAAGTTCCTTAACATTATCTTCATTGTACCCAGGTAATGTTTTACCATTATAAAGTTTTAACTTTTGAAGCTTTGTCAAGTCTGCTTTTTTAGGGTCTTCAAGCCTCGTCATGATCGCCCAAGTCGAAGCCATTTCCAATGTATGAGGAGCAATATGGATATGAGGAATTTTGTCAGAGTTAAAATCTTTTTTATAAATTTTTACTTCATTTTCAAGCCTTGTAATATACGGGACGTCTATCTTAACAGTCCTATCTCTCAAAGCTTCCATAAATTCATTGTTTTGTAGTTTCTTGAATTCTGGCTCGTTTGTGTGACCCAAAATAACTTCATCTATATCTGTCTGAGAAAACTTCTTTGGCTTGATGGACTGCTCTTGACTTGCTCCCAAAAGGTCGTAAAGAAAAGCTACATCCAATTTAAGCATTTCGATAAATTCAACAATACCTCTATTCGCTATATTAAACTCACCATCAAAATTGAAAGCTCGAGGATCTGAGTCTGATCCATAATGGGCAATTTTTCTATAATTTATATCACCTGTTAATTCTGTTGAGTCCTGATTTTTTTCATCTTTTGGTTGGAAGGTTCCAATCCCTACTCTATCCTTCTCTGAAAGAATAAGCCTTTTAACTCTCACGTGGTTAAGAACTTTTTTCCAATCGCCATCATATTTTTTCATGTACTCTGTATAGATATAACGACTTGCTGGATCTAGCTCCCCTCTTATTGAAACTTTATACTCATCAAGACCTTTATTAATTTCCTTGGCAAAGTCTCCTCTTACGCTTTTTGGAATCAATTTAAGAGGCTCATCATGCATTGGCGAAGGGAAGACCTTCTCTCCACCTAGAATTTCACTTCTTTCTTCATCAAACCATTCATAAGTGTAAAGAGCTCCATCGTCAGTTTTCGAGTAGTGTTCAAGCCCCTTCTTTAAAAGACGTGAAATTGAGGACTTGGCAGACCCGACTGGGCCATGAAGAAGGAGGACCCTTTTTTCTGTCCCATATCCAGCTGCAGCCGACATAAAAAAATTGACTAACTTCATCAGGTGGACATCAATTCCATAAACCGCATCTGCTCCTTTTTCAAAAGGATCATTAAAAAAGTGGTATCGTGTGATTTCTTTTTTGTATTCGATGTATTTGCTCGTCCTATATGAATGAATCATATCATTAATTCTTTGGAAGCAATTCCTTGTAACTCTTGGATTTTCAGCAACAATGTCAAGGTACTCTTGAAAAGTTCCTTCCCAATGCAAATGAGCGAAATCCTCTAATTTATAATTTTTGTCCATAAAATCAGTTATTTTTAACTTGGCCATTGGAAGGGTTCCCCTTGAGATGAGACTACAATAAACCACACTCCTCTTATTATAACCCATTCCAGAATAGAGCATAGGGTAAAACTTTTCAGGGTTGTTCCTCAAATTTTTATTAGGGAAGCAGACTAATTCTATCCACTTGACAAGAATTTTAAGGGACTAGAGAATAGTTATGCTAAGGCTTTTCTATCCAAAACGAGATTATTTTATTATGGGTCTTCTATCAGCAAGCCTAACGGACATTGGGTTAAAAAGAAGCAAAAATCAAGATTCAATCTATTCCAGCAACGAGGAAGGACTCTTTATTGTTGCTGATGGAATGGGAGGACATGCCGGAGGAGAAACAGCTTCAAATCTTGCCGTTAAAACAATTCCTAAATATATAAGTGAAAACAAAAGCCAAACTCCGAACGAAGCAAGCTCTGATTCAGTAAAAAAAGCGAACCAGGTCATCCTTGAGTTAGGCAGTAAAATGCCTGAACTTAAAGGCATGGGGACAACAGTCGTCCAGATTTATTTCAAAGGTCCATTCGCTTATGTTTCAAACCTTGGAGATTCTAGGAGCTATCTAATTAATAAACAACAGGTCTACCAAATAACAAGGGACCATTCACTCATCCAAGAGAAAATCAACCTCCGCATATACACGAGAGAGCAAGCGGCTGCTGACCCAAATAAAAACGTCCTTGTAAGAACCTGTGGCCTTGAAGAAAATGTCGATGTTGACGTCTTTACCTATAAAGTCCGCAAAAATGATATCTTCGTCTTATGCTCTGATGGTCTTCACAGCAGGGTCTCAGATTCAGACATACTCCATATAATTAACAAACATATACCAGATCCAAAGCTGGCCAATGACAAAATCATACACCAAACTGTTGCCGCTCTTGTTGCTCAAGCCAACGCAAACGGAGGTAATGACAATATTTCCGTTATTCTAATTGTGGCCCAATGAGACATTTCAATTAAAAAAGTCTTTTGAATTGCTCTCCCTTTTCAACTTTTATATAGTAAAGTCTTAAATGAACCCTTCTACCATCTAACCTGGATCCTCTGCTTAGGGAGATAATGTTTTGGACAAGTATTTTACCATTATGATTATACCGGAAAGAGAAAAAGGCGTTAAATCCTTTCGAATCCCCAAGGTCATGTTTAGGGCCATCGTTTTTTTTTCTGTTATCACTATCGTTATTATTGGAATCCTCGCTTATGATTATTCGAAACTCATTAACCAAGTTTACAAAAATAAGCACCTCACTATAGAAAATAGACAACTTAAAGAACAAATAGAGCTCTTTGACCGAAAGCTAAACTCACTTACAGAAGACATAAAAAGAATTCATATTTTTGAAAGGAAACTTCGAGTCATTACAGGTTTAGAAGAGCAAGAATTTCAGCAAATGAAATCAAAAGTTAAACCAAATCAAAACCCTGGAACAAGGAATAAACAACCCAACTTTGATAATGACATCCTCCAAGTTGAAGAAAAAAGCAACTCAGCAAAACTGCTAGAAACATCTTACAGATCTGAGGAACCGGGTAATAAAAGCTTCTTTCCAAAGCTTGACCAACTGCTAAGTCTTCCAAATCAAGACAAAACAACAAATGCGAAAAACTTTATAAAATTGAAAACACTCTACGAGAAGAAGATCGCCGCGTCATTTGGACTTCATACGGGTTATCGTTATACAAAAGAATGGTCTCAGCTAACTAAAAGCAGCTTTTCTCTAGCATCTCAATTTGCGCGCTTTGACCATAGCTTCAATGTTATGAAAAACTTCATTAAAGATATGGAAGTCAAGGTGCACCAACTTGACCAACACCTTCTCGACCAAGACAGTTTTCTAAAATCTACACCTACCCTGCTTCCCACTAAGGGCTGGATAACTAGCTACTATGGCCCCAGAAAAAGCCATTACTCTGGGCGGATAAAAATGCACGAAGGCCTTGACATAGGTGCTAAGCCAGGCACTCAAATCATTGCTCCCGCAGACGGAATCGTAACTTTTTCAGGGAAGAAACCCGGCTTTGGCTACATTGTCCAAATAGATCATGGTTATGGGGTCGAAACAATCTACGCACACGCAAGTAAATTAGAGGTCAAAAAAAGCCAACCTGTTAAAAGAGGCATGATAATTGCAAGAGTTGGTAATACAGGACTTTCTACTGGTCCTCATGTGCACTATGAGGTAAGAGTCAATGGGACACCGGTAGACCCCCTTTATTACGTATTGGATTAATTGAGGAGAAAAAGCAATGCTCAACACCATAAAAAGGATCTTTGGGACACGTAATGACCGAGAGCTCAGGCAAATGAAGCCCATCGTAGATGGCATCAATAAGCTTGAACCTCATATGCAAAAGTTATCTAATGATGAACTAAGGGCACAAACCACAAAATTCAAGGAAATGCTTAAAAATGGCTCTTCCCTTGATTCAATTCTTCCAGAAGCCTTTGCTACAGTTAGAGAAGCTTCAGTCAGAACATTAGAAATGAGGCATTTTGATGTTCAACTCATGGGTGGTGTTGCGCTTTACAGAGGAAATATCGCTGAAATGAAAACAGGTGAGGGAAAAACCCTTACTGCCACATTAGCTCTTTACTTAAGGGCCCTGACTGGAAAAGGTGCCCATCTTGTTACAGTCAATGACTACCTTGCTAAAAGAGATGCCGAGTGGATGGGCGCCATTTATACTTTTCTTGGACTCACCGTGGGGTGCATTTTGACCGATATGGAGGAAGATGACCGGAAAGCAGCCTACCAAGCTGACATCACGTACGGTACCAATAATGAATTTGCGTTTGATTATTTACGAGACAATATGAAGTTTACTTTAGAGGATTATGTCCAAAGAGAACATAATTTCTGTATTGTTGATGAGGTTGACTCAATCCTTATTGATGAAGCCAGAACGCCTCTTCTCATTTCCGGGCCTAGCGAAGGTGATACTGGACTCTATCATGTTGCTAATAAGGTTATCCCGGGATTAGACAAAGACAAAGATTATAAGATAGATGAAAAAGCTAGAAGTGCTATTTTCACTGATGAAGGCATCAACAAAATACAAGCCAATCTTAAAATAGATGACCTTTTCAATATTAAAAATACAGAACTCCTTCACCACCTCAACCAATCTCTTAAAGCGCACACTCTTTTCACAAAAGACGTGGATTACGTTGTCAAAGAAGGTCAGGTCGTTATTGTCGATGAATTTACCGGTAGACTAAAAGAGGGTTCGCGTTGGTCTGATGGCCTCCATCAGTCAGTTGAAGCAAAAGAAGGTGTGGAGATAAAGTCTGAAAACCAAACACTTGCTTCTATTACCTTCCAAAACTATTTTAGGCTTTACAATAAGCTTGCTGGGATGACTGGTACTGCCGACACAGAAGCAGAAGAGTTTGGAAAAATTTATAATTTAAAAGTTACTGTCATCCCAACCAATGTTCCCGTCGAAAGATTTGATGAGGCTGACGTTATTTACAAAAACTCAGAAGCGAAATTTAAAGCCGTTTCTAACCTTATTGAAAAGCTTCACCAAAAAGGACAGCCTGTCCTAGTTGGTACAATCTCGATTGATAACTCTGAAAAGATCTCTCAAGTTCTTAAAAAGAAAAAGATTCCTCATGAAGTTTTAAATGCCAAAGCTCACGAAAGAGAAGCGTCGATTATAGAGAACGCTGGTGCTAAAGGATCTGTTACGATAGCAACCAATATGGCCGGTCGTGGAACAGATATCAAACTGACAGAAGAAACCAAAAAACTTGGTGGACTCTTTATCCTCGGAACAGAGAGACACGAATCTAGAAGAATCGATAATCAGTTAAGAGGAAGGTCAGGAAGACAAGGAGATCCAGGGCAATCTAAATTTTTCTTATCCCTAGAAGATGACCTTATGAGGATCTTTGCCTCAAGTAAAATATCCAAAGTTATGGATACACTAGGCATGGAGGACGATGAGCCTATAGAACATAAAATGGTCACCAATGCTATTGCAAAAGCACAAAAGAAAGTTGAAGGACATAACTTTGAAATAAGAAAGCACCTTCTTGAGTACGATAATGTCATGAATGATCAAAGAAGGGTTATCTACAAGTTAAGACGCGATATTCTCGGCGACAACGATAACATGGGCTTTGTAAAAGAAATGGTTGAAGATGTCGCTCTCTTTCTAGTTGATGCTTACAGACCAGAAAAGAAAGTCCCTCTAGATCAATGGCCATGGGATGATATTGTCAATAGCTTTCAAACAACTTTTAATTCTAAAGAAACTTTAGACCTCGAAGAATGTTACCAAAAACACGATGGGGAACTTGCCACCTATATCCACGAAAAAGCAAAAGGCTTACTAGATCAAAGGTTTTCCGCTTACGAGGAAGATCAGGTCAAAATGGCCTTAAGAGAAATACTCCTATCAATCTTCGATCAATTTTGGAAAGACCACCTCTTGTCGATGGATCATATTAAAGAAGGGGTCAACTTAAGGGCCTATGCTCAAAAAGACCCTTTGACGGAATACAAAAGAGAGTCTTTTAACCTCTTTGAAAATATGCGATCAGAGGTTAAAAAGTCGATTGTTGAAAATATTTTTACAGTCCAACTCTATAGCCAAGAGGAAATGGAAGAACTTAAAAGGCAGCAGCAAGCCCAGCTTGAAGCTCAACTTGAAGCCCATAAAGCTGAACAAAAGGCCCAAGAAGAAATGGTCGAAGGAAAGAGGCAACCTGTAAGACGCAAGAATAAAGTCGGCAGAAATGATCCTTGTCCTTGCGGCTCAGGTAAAAAATTTAAACAGTGTCATGGATAAAATAGTTCTGAGGGACCTATAACGCTGGAAGAAAGCTCTTCAATTTGCCTCTTTTTTTGCGTATTGTTATAATTTAACGTTGTAGATACCCCCAAAGAGGACTCAATACGTGGCCGAAGAAAAAGATGATCTCACCAGGTTAGAAGATCTTTCTGAATATCTTCACGAACCAGATCCAGAAACTGAAAAGCTTCTTGCTGAAGAAGCAGAAATGCAAGGACCAGGTGAGGAGGATGGGCCTCCTGACGAGTTCCCTCCCGAGTTTTCCGGAATGCCAGCCGAGGACTCCCCTCAGGATGACTCAGATAATGATGAACAATTCTCTTTAGAAGACAATAACCCCGAAGAAGACAATGAGGAAAACTGGCATGTCCAGGAAGCCTCAGAAGATTCAGGGCCGGAATTTAATGAAGGCCCTGACTTTGACTCTCCAGACTTTAACTCTGATGCCTTTGACTCAGACTTTTCCGAAAACCAAACACAGGACCAATTTGAATCTACTGATGACCCCTTTGAAGGACAGGAAAATGCCGGCTTTGAAACAGATTCTGAGCCTGAATCTGAACCTGAGCCTGAACCTGAACTAGAACCTGAACCTGAACTAGAACCAGAACCTGAGCTAGAACTAGAACCTGATCAAACTGAGTTTAGAGACCCTCAAATGGATCTTTCAAAAGGGAACCAAAGTTATGAGGACCTCAACGAAGTCAAGTCCTTTGGAGAAAATCTATCGCCTGTAAAATTAGGAACAGGAGCAAACCCACCTTTTAGCCTCATATTCCAACAAATCGACCCAAGGAGAATTGACCATATAAGGGCGATCCTTAAAGAATATGGATTTTTAACTCCTGAAAACGAGAAGGATATAAATTTAGGTCTTAAGCACAAGAGGCTTATCCTATCTCATATAAGTGAATATGCTGCAATCACTCTTGCCCATAAACTAAGGGGCGAATGCGCTCAAATTGAAATGGGCTTAAGCCATGAAATAAGACCATCAAAGGAGTTTGACTCGACAGAACTTGGCCATACGTATACGAGTAGCTTGCCTCAAAATAAATCTCTTGCTGAAGATTTGGAGGAGTTAAAAAGTGATGAGCCTATTTTTACTTCAAACTCTCCTCATCTTGAAAATTATGAAATTATTCACTACCTTGGCTTAACGACAGAACACACTGTCCTTGACCACACCACAATCTTGAGCGATTTGGAAGATGGACATCAAGAAATTGACTCCGACGAGGAACTTGAAGAAACACCAAGTAAACCCTATAGCCTTAAAACTCGTTTGATTTACGAACAACTCGCAGAAAAACTCAAGCCTCATGCACGTAAGATGAGAGGTAACGCTATTATAAATATTCAATTCCAAATGGTCCCTCTTCCTCCTCCACCTTTTGGACAAGAAAATCCTCAATTTTCTTTAACCTGTACAGGTAATGTGGTAAGGGTTGTGAAAAGAGAGACTAAATTTAATGAATAAACTTCCTTCACCTATTCATTCTCTTAAAGACCATTATGACGTCGTCGTCGTCGGAGGCGGAGTTGTAGGTGCCGGCATCTTCAGAGACCTCTCTCTCCANGGACTTAANTNCCTTTTAATTGATAAAAANGATTTTACCTCTCAAACAAGTCAAAGTAGTTCTAAAATGCTCCATGGTGGTATCCGCTACCTTGAAAAACTCGACTTTNGNCTTGTATGGGAAGCTCTTCACGAGAANAACCTTTGGTTNGAACTTGCNCCCCATCTTTGNTACGAAAGCTCCTTCCANTTTCCCATTTATAAAGGCTTCAATAAACCTTTGTGGATGATAAAAATTGGACTGAGCCTTTACGACTTTTTATCTAGCTATAAAAACACTCCGCACAAAATCCTTTCTAAAAATGATGTCCTCAAAGCGATACCATCACTTAATAATAAAAACCTTACTGGTGCAGGACTTTACTATGATGCCATTGTAGACGATGCCAAATTAACTCTAGAAGTAATTTATGATTCTTTAAAAGGACCGGCTGAAAGCCAAGCCTTTTCCCATATCGAACTTGCAAAACTAGAAACACAAAGCAAAAAGAATAAACTTTTCCTTAAAGACTCTCTCAATCCTGAACTTACCAAAGCAATTTCTGCTGACGACGTTATTTTTTCTGTAGGTCCTTTTACTGATCACCTTTTAAGCAAATTTAAAGACTTAAATTGGAGTCCCATCCTCTCTCCCTCAAAGGGAAGTCATATATGGCTAAAGCCCGATTCACTAGATATAAAAAGTCCTCTGCTTTTAAGAACTAAAGACAATAGAGTTTTCTTTGTTATTCCCTGGCCAAATGCGATCTTAGTTGGAACCACCGAGACAAAAGTCGAGGGTGACTTTTTTGATTTATCTCCAACTCCAGATGAAATTCATTATCTTTTAGACAATATCAAAAAGTACTTCCCTCAAATATCACTCTCTGAAAAGGATATCATATCAAGCTTTTCCGGAGTCAGACCTCTTATTAGAGATATCAATAATACAGAATTGGGTGAGGTAAAAAGAGAACATAAAATTTATCAGCCCAAACACAACATTCACGTTATTGCTGGTGGAAAATATACAACTTTTCGTACAATGGGACAGGAAATATCAAGAAAAATTGTTCTCAAAAAGGGACTCTCTTATAATTCAAACCTGACCAAAAAAAAGTTAAAACAAAAATCGTGCATCCTTCCTTTTCAAGAGAAAGAAATTACCAAAGAAACAATCTTTAAGATTATTCAAAACGAGAGTGTAAGAACTTTTGATGACCTTCTTAAGAGAAGAATAGGATGCCCTAGTCCTCTGCACTGGAACAAAAGCACTTCATTAGTTGATTTATTTAAACCGATGTATTCCGATCTAAAAGACCGCCTATATTTCTCTAGTGAAAATAAGAAACTTTTAAAAGTAGAAAACGACACTAATCATTGAGAATTTTTTGAAGGGCCAAAATAAGAAGTTTTTTCGTAATTGGTTTAGTCATCCATGCTCGTATACCAAGCTGCTTTATATCATCTCTTACGGATTCAAAGTTTTCAGTTGTACACATAACGAGAGGTATATCTTTAAGGCCCTCTTCTTCTTTAAGTACAAAAGCGAACGTTATACCATCCATTACCGGCATATTTACATCACATAAAATAAGTGAAATATCCTTGTTGTTTCTTAAAACACTTAAACCATCTTCCCCATCAGTTCCTTCCAACACAGTGTAACCGGCTTCTTCGAGAAACATCCGCATTTTGGCCCGCGTTGGTTGGGCATCATCAATAACTATTATCTTGGCCAAAACGGACTCCTTTAAAAAGAAACAAATAGGACCAATTTTAATAAAAGAGGTTATCCTTTTTTAAACCTTAGGACAAAAGTAGCTCCCTTTACCCCCTCATCATTTTTAAGTATTAAACCTCCTTCCATTTCTATCATAAAGTTAAATGCTTGATGCAAACCAATACCTAGATGGCCCGGCTTTGAAGAAAATCCACAGTTAAAAACCTTTCCCTTTACATCTTGATCTATTCCATCGCCATTATCATGAATTTCGACTTCTATAAAATCTTCATTTTCCTTTGAAATAATCGTTACGGTCGGTGATTCCTTTCCTTTAAGTGCTTCAATAGAGTTTAAAATGACTTGCTTAAAAGCGTAAGTTGCCTTGGATTCGTTTAAATTAACTTTTAAGGAAGCATCTATTTTATTTAAAACAGTGACCTTTTGTTCACTAATCTCTTCTTTCAATTCATTTATAGAAACTTCAATGGCCTTTGCAATGAAATGCTCCGCTTTTTTTATTTTAATATTTGAGAATTGCTCTTGTTCGCTCAAAAATCGCCCAAGAAAATCAACTTTTGTTCCTATAAAATCTGCATTAGAGATAAGGTCATTATCACGGTTAAGATTTGCATTTGATATCTTTTTTAGAAGTTCTGAAAGCTTCAAGATATCTTTTTTAAATTGATCACTATCTTGACTTTTTTCGAAATCGGCAATCTTTTCACCTAAAGTTTCATATATCTTTTCCATATACCTATGAATTTCATTAGAACTAAGGTCGTTCCGCATTTCACCTAGTGAATAGTTGATCGGACCTAACATGTTTCCCATCAAATGAAGCACATTCGAAACAATCTCGGCTTTTCCTGATTTGTTGGCAAGATCTAACATTTTTTCCTGACTGGCCTTTAATTGAGCAGTTCTTTCTTCGACAATTTCTTCAAGATTAGTACTATAAGTTTCCAATTGTTTTTGTCTATGAACAATTTCTGTTACATCTTTGCCGATCACTAAATAGAGGTCACCTAACTCAGGTCTTTTGAGATAAACGTAAACATCCCACAAATAAACAGATGGAATTTTATAAGCTTTGGAAATTGTTTTTATTTCCAACTTTACCTGGCTCGTAAAATTACTATCCACTCTCCCAGCATTTTTTAAAAACTTTGAAAGAAATTTCCACTTACTATCTTCAAAGAGAAATTTAAAATTGGTGTAAATTAGCTTTTCTTTATCAACTTTAAGAACTCTTGCGAGGGTATCATTCCCCCTAAAAATGGTCCCATCTGCCCTTAAAATCGCTATTATAAGTGGTAAAGAATCAAAAATCTGCTCAACACTTTTTTTTGAGTCTTCAAGGATTTTTATTAAGTTCGAGGTTGCTCTAAGTTCTTTGCTCATAGGATATAAATTCTAAAGAATATATTTTTTTTTCCGATTATTAGACTGATGATAACACGGTCGGGAAAGATTTAAACTAGAGGCAAGGAATGAAAAAAAAGATACTTATTGTTGATGATGACCATGACATTCACCCGCTAATTGTTAAAATTATTGAAAAGGTCAATAAACAGGATGGCAATAAGTTCGGCGATATTGATAATATGCTTGCGGACTTAAAAGGTCAGGAAAATAAGGACTCAGCTTCTAGCGACCAGTCAGGTGTTGAATTTACCTTCGACCATGCATTTCAAGGAGAGGAAGCTCTTAAATTCATAGAACAAGCAAATGGAACGACTCCTTACGACGTTGTTTTCATGGACGTAAGGATGCCTCCAGGTATTGATGGCATTCAAACCATCAAAGAAGTAAGGAAGCAAAAACCTGAATATCCTTTCATTATTTGTACTGCTTATATGGACTATACCTGGGAAGAGGTTGTCAAAATTTTGGGCTCAGAAAGCAATATAGCTTTAATGAAAAAACCTTTTACCAAACAAAAAATTCTTGAAAATCTCAAAACCCTATTTAAAGAAGGGTAAAAAAGTTGGCCTATGGGCGAAGAAAACGAAAACTTTGAATCTCTTGCCGATGTATTTAAATCGTCCATTAAGAGGAATTTTGACGCCTATTTTGCAAATGAGGATTTCCAGATAGAAAGGGTCAAAGATAGAAAGTTAGGTGAGGTTATCTCATACAATAACTTGGCCATGATCACCCTAACGGGAAGAGGTGTAAACGTAAATTTCAAAACCTACTTCGAGCAATCCCATTGCCGAGAACTTATTAAAAAAGTTTATAAAGAAGAAAAGTATTGGAATGATCCTAATTTTGTAGAGGATTATATCAAGGAGTTTTGTAACCTAGTGGGTGGCAGCATTTCCAGCTTGGCCAAAAAGGAGCAAAATGAACTTGGAAAAAGTATTCCAATGGTTCTAACTGGCTTTGATGAAATTTACTTTCCTGTAAATAAAATACTCTCCGAAGTTGTCTACGAGTGGGAATTCACTAGAGATCACATAAAGTTCATGACTCGAATGGAAATATCCTCTCTTAATATTGAAGAGGTTTTCAAACTTTTTGAAGGTGCCCAGGATGCTGAACAAGTTCAAGACCTCACCTTTTTGTAAGTTCCTGGTAGAAGATACCAAAAGACTAGAAGCAAAAAAATAAATTTTATTTACCTCCAAAAGCCTAGAAATTTTCTCTGGATATCAAAATCTTCTTCCCTATGTAGAAAGACTAAAGTAAAAATTAT
>PAZA01000026.1 GCA_002715375.1 Halobacteriovoraceae bacterium | reverse complement strand
CATGCATCAAAACCTTGATATTAGGAAGCCTTAGGAAGCCTAAGGCTCACATAAAGTTATTTTAATCAATAAAAACATTTTTTGCTTAAGTCACTTTAACTTTTTGCATATTTTTAATTTTTCGTAACATTTAAGTATTCATTTTGTAAAAATTTCAAGTACGATTTTCTTTTAAGGCCCACTCAAAAACGGACTCCAGAATGGACTCAAACTTCACTGAATGGCTATCACTTCTAGGTAGGTGGGCCCATATTATTTTTGGTATTGCCTGGATTGGCTCTTCTTTTTTCTTTAATTGGCTGGATATTCATTTCAAGCCCCCTCAGTCTCCAAATAAGGGAGTCACCGGTGAACTTTTTTTAGTTCATGGAGGCGGTTATTATCAAATCCAAAAAAAGCTTTTTGGATCTGAAAAAACTCCCGGTATCCTCCATTGGTTTAAATGGGAAGCGGCCTGGACTCTTATAAGCGGCTATTTCTTGCTTGGACTTATTTACTACTCAACGAGTGGTAACTATTTAATTGATACCGATGTCTCTTCTCTTACTCATGGAGAAGCTGTTTTATTATCTATGGGAACGCTTGTTCTTAGTTGGTTTTTGTACGATGGCATTTGGCGCTTTTTCGGGCAAAGAAGCTTTCTTCCACACCTCCTCACTTTTTTCCTAATCCTGGGGGCCTCATCTTTTTTCGTAAAAAACTTAAGTGGCAGAGCCGCTTATATTCACCTTGGAATTATGCTGGCGACTTGGATGGTCCTCAATGTCTGGGTTCATATTATTCCCGCTCAAAAAAAAATGCTTCAACAAGCTGAAGAAGGAGCCACCGTTGACCACTCTCTTGGCAAACACGGGGCAAACCGCTCAAAACAAAATAACTACTTCACCCTTCCCGTTATTTTTACAATGATAAGCCATCATTACCCCCAAACTTATGGGCATGAGCTTCTTTGGCCTATTCTTCTTCTTTTAATCACTTTGGGAGTTCTTATAAGGCATTATTTTAATATCAGACACGTTAAGGATAAGAGGAAAGGTTGGATTCTCATTGTAGTAGGTGCCTTAGTAATAACTCTTATCTCTTTAACAAGGCCACCATCAATAGAAAAACCATCAAAAACAATGCAACCAAAGGCAATCCTCCCTGAAGTCCAAAAGAAAGACATCAAGGCTGACGTTGACCCCATTACTAAAGCGGCTAAAGTTCCCGTAAAAGAGGCAAAGTCTGCAGAGCTTTTTGATCTTACAGGAACTGTTTACTTTAAAGGATCTCCTCCTGAGACTAAAGTAATCCGACTTCCAAAGAAGTGTAAAAGTTCACAAGGGAGTATTGTTTACGATAATAGGGTTCTTGTTCAAAAAGGGAAATTAAAAAATGCAATAGTCTGGGTTCTAAAAGGACACGAGCAAATTAAAGTTTCTCCTCCTCCTTTAAAACCTTTTGAACTAGACCAAAAGGATTGTATCTACAAGCCTAGGGTAGCTGCTGTAAGGGCCGGTCAGCCAGTAACCTTTATAAACAGCGACTCTTTCTTTCATAATGTGAAAACGAAAGCAAAGTTAAATAAATCTTTTAATATTGGCATGCCAAAAAAAGATTCTCGTATTACAAAAACATTTCTCAAAGAAGAAATAGTCATTAAAGCAAAATGCAGTGTTCACCCATGGATGAGGGCCTCCATAGCAGTTTTTAAGCATCCCTTTTTTAGTATGACCGATCAAAACGGTTCCTTTAAAATTAAAGGTCTCCCAAAAGGGAGCTACACAGTTCGATCCTGGCATGAGGTCTATGGAGTCATTGACCAAACGATTTCTCTTCCTAAAAAAGGAGGTAATACTCTAAGCTTTTCTTATGAAAATAAATGAAGCGTTTCATCATGACCATGCCTAAGAGCAGGTATCCTTACGGATACAAAAGGTTGTTCCACTAATGTTTACTTTACAGCCTTGAACGGATTCTTCCATAATTAAAGAAGCTTCATGGAGGAATCTAAAATGAATCAATGGTATAGGATAACCTGTCTGTTCGCTCTTGCTTTCTTTTCTCAGCCTGTTTCTTCTAAAATTGACTTAAGCGACTCTCTAACTTCTGCCTTTGGCCTCGGATGCCAAAGCCGAGGGACTCATACAAAAAGGGCCCTAGGACACAACGCCAACCTAAAAAAAATTATAAAAAGCATTCAAAAGGATAAAACATGTCTTGAGTGGGCAAATTCCTTAGATGGAATCCTTGAACAAGGTTCTGGTCTTTACTACCCCTCCGCGCCCCAATCCCTTGATAAACTTGAAAACGAAATTTCTGAATTAACTCTTATGCTTGAACAAGAAACAAACCCTGTCATCGCTCAATCTCTTGCAAATGAACTTGCCACAAAAAAAATAGAATCGATTAATCTGGGAACTTATTACAAAGACTCTCTATGGAAAAGCCGGGTACACTCTCTTTCACAATTTAATCAACTTGCCTATGGTCTTAATCAAAGCTTGAAATCATCACCTCATTGCTTCAACAAATACCCTGCTCTTGCCCTCCAGATGGGTGGGCATATCCTTGGCTCAGCTGGAATATTTGATATCCAAAAAACATTAGTAGGAACAGGGCTCATGGGCCTTGGCACGTTAACACAATTTATGATTGATCTCATTCAAGGGCTTAAATTTCAAAAAACATTTAAAAAATTAGAAAGGTCTGCCCTAGCACAATCCATTACATGTTCTCTTGAAACACTCTCTGAAAGTTATTGTCATGCGAGAGACACTCAAAAAATTATCACTGAAGTTGCCCAAAATAGGATTAACCCATTTGACAAAAATTGGGTAGGGCTAACACTTTTAAAAAACCTAGGTCTTTATAACTCCTGGATTTCCCATGTTACTGCCGGATCACCTGCTGGAAACCTTATTCATGCTTTTAGAAAAAAAATGGTTATTGAACTTAGAAGCAAATATGAAAAAAGCAGAGAAGATATAAATGCCCATATAAAAGAAGCTCAAGATGAAATAAAAAACTCACCCGCTTCCCAAAAAGAGGCCATCCTAAAAAGGCTTATAAAGTCTTTAGTTTGGAATATAGCTCCTAAGAAAGACAATCTTAAAAGCTCTCCTTATGTTAACTCCTTTCCTGAGAACTTTAACTGCGGCCCCCTATTTTTTTACTACTCTCCTCAAGGAGAAAGAAACCCAACACTTCCTCCTATGACAAATTGTGAAAACTATATAAGAAGCCTTAAACTTCAAACACCAGACCTCCAAACGATTTCTTTAAAATCAAAACAATTGCTTTTAGAAGGCCAACAGTATGTAGATATCAGATTTTCACTGGTAAAAGAAGTGGATCCCGAAACCGTCCTTTTTGAAGGTGAACAAGAAGGCAAACATGGCAAGCTTTCTCCGGTGGAAACACTGAGAACCACTTTTAACTACCTCCAGGATTTATCTTTTAAGTATAAAGAGGAAACCCCTCCCAACACACAGTATATTATCTCTCAAACAGCACACATTATTAATAATGCCCTTGAAATTTATGATAAACCCTACGGTTCAAGCTATAGCCCCCCAGAAAGCAAAGAACTTGCCTCCAAAAAACTTGAAAACATCCAAAAACTTTTAGCACCTGAAATGAAGACGTCCTACTTGGAAGAACGAATAAAGAATATTGTCCGCTTTGAAATTCGTAAGAAAATTGAGCATGATGATCTTCCCCCTATGGTCAAAGAACTAGTCCTACTATCATGGAATGATGAGATTAGGGATCTGGAAGAATATGGAAATATGGATCTAGAAAATAAGCTCCACGATGTTCAAGCATCCCAAAGAATCACTATATCAAATTTGGAAGCACTCGGTGTTATTTTTAACAAATCTTTGAAAGAGGTTCTTGAACAACTCATTGATGATGAAAAAAAGTATGAATCAGAAACCTCTATTTCAGCAACTATTTCTAAGCTTTGCACCCTTTCTTTAACACTTCCCCAACTTGACAATTGGAGCCCAAGGCTGAGAAGACACTTTATTTTCCGTCATTGCAGAGGAAGAGAATTGAGAAGTATTTACAACCCAAAAAATCTTCGAATTTCCTTTTCCAAACTTTCTAAATCTCCGTTTAGTGAAAGGATCTGTGCCTATTACAATTACATGAAGCGAAATAAAATGTATCAAAAACTGGGAAAGCCGTTTTTTCAAATTCATTAAAATTGAGATTGATAATACAAAAGAAATACCCTATTATGCGTTATCATGAAAAATCAAGAAAGCCATACTTATTACACAGTTACTTACAGAGACCCTAAAGATGGAAAAACGGTCAACTTAAAGGCCAAAACCATTAAGGATTCCAACCTAGGGCTTAGCTTCATTTTTGTATCAGATTTTATTTTAAAGGGTGAAGGCTCTTCAAAAATCATTGATCCAAATGAAGAGAAACTTCGAAACCAGCTTAAAGATACTAAAGGAATTCATTTATCCATCTACACTATTATCATGATTGAAGAAAATGGCCCCAACCATGACGGACTTCACTTTGAAAATGATAAGGGAAAAATACTCGTTCTCCCTTCAGAACAAGCTCCTCTTTCTTAAGACCTCTCCTTAAAACTTAAAAAAACTACATTAAAGATCAAACAATATATAAATTGCGAAGTCTTTACCTTAGTGTTACTATCAACGCTAACCGAGTAGAGAAGAAAAAAGCAATGGTTAAAAAAAATCTTACAATTGCCCTAGCCCTTCTTCTTTCCTTTTTCTTCAAAGGCTGCTCTGTTGCGCCTAAAAAAGTAAAAAATTCCTGCTTAACAACAAATTGGTTTCTCCTCGGCCAAAAAGCTGCAAACCGAGGTAGTCTCTATAGTTGGCCACCTAAAAGCTTTAAAACTTGCTCTAAAAACAAAGATCATCATATTGGATGGAAAAAGAGTTTTAAGAAAGGGTTTAACAAAGGCCTAGCAAAATTCTGCAAAGCAAAAAGGGGTTTCTCTTTTGGGCTTCAAGGCGGTACCTACAAATTTAATTGTCCTAAAAACCTTGCCAGTCACTTTATAAGTGAATACAAAAAAGGTCTCAAGGTAAACCATTACAAGAAAGAAATCCAAAAAATTCAACAAAGAATCTCTATTCTTAAGAAGTCACTAAAGCAAACCAAGTTCTCCAGAAAAAACCAAATTGAAAACTTCGCAAAAATGGAGAGCCTTTACCTTAAAAAAAGAGAAGTTACCCAATACCTCAAGCAGTTTCTTGAAAGAAAAAAGATTAAATCAGTGAAGCTCTAAGGCTTTTCAAGGCTTAAGACCTCCCCTCATCCAAACTATAAAAACCTCCTCCCTTTATTTTTTAGGCTGATTATTATAATGTCCAAAAAGCAAAGCACATAGGATGCATAACATTATGATCCTCCCCATCAACCACATAAGGTTGGTCTTTTGGGCCTTTTAAACCTGAGGTTACAGTGAAAAATAAAGATTACTTTCATAAATCATTACTTATATCCATTTTTGCTGTCTATTTTTTGATTTTTGTTGGTGGCTTAGTTCGAAGCACAGGCTCTGGAATGGGTTGTCCGGATTGGCCTAAATGCTTTGGTCAATGGGTCCCCCCCATGGAAAAAAGCGAGCTTCCCTCTAATTATAAAGAAATATTCAAAGTTCAAGGAAAAGAGATCGCCGACTTTAATGCCTTTAAAACCTGGACTGAATACATTAATAGGCTGATTGGTGTGATTATTGGCTTTTGCGTTTTAGCCGTCTTTATTACCTCCTTTTCCTACTTAAAAGAATGCAAAGAGGTCCCTATTTTAAGCTTTTTCACACTCATTGTCCTAGGCTTTCAAGGTTGGCTAGGAGCAGTTGTTGTATCCACAAACTTGGCACAGTGGATGATAACGATTCATATGCTTGTGGCGTTTTTCATCGTCTTTTTACTTTTTTACCTTTGGCATAGAACGAAGCTTTACAAAATTCAAGAAGCTCTGAAACTAGAAGCAAAAGAAAAGCAACCGTCTTGGAACTTAGCAGCAACCTTTGTTCTGGTGACGCTTTTTATAACAATTATTCAAGTCATACTCGGCACTCAAACGCGAGAAGAGGTTAATTTAGTCCAAACGACATTACCGCTCATCCCAAGAGGCAATTGGGTAGAAAACCTAGGTGTCTTTTTTAATATCCATAGAACCTTCTCTATCCTTGTCTTGGGAAGCCATATAGGCCTTTTCCTTTACCTCAAAAATAAAGTTTTAAAAGAAGAAGCTTTCTTTAATAAAGCTCTTCTTTACACAGTCTCACTGGAAGTTATTTCTGGTATCGGAATGGCCTACTTTGGAATTCCAGCTTTCCTCCAACCAATTCACCTGCTCTTGGCCAGTTTTATGGTTGGTTTTCTTTTTTACCTTTCACTTTCAATCCCCTACCAACATCTTGCCAAACAAAAAAATAAAACCTCTTAAACAAAAACTTGAAAACTCTTAGTTGCGGAATAAACCAAACTCAGTCTAGAATATTCAGTTAAATTCTTATTTTGATTTCGAAGCCCCTAACACTCTTAACTTTAAAAAAGGATGTCTTATGGAGACTAAAATAGAAAACGAAAATTCTACCGAAGACCTACAAGAAACGAAAAAGCCCGTAAAGAAAGACAAAGAAAAAGTAATAGAAGAAAAAGGCCCAAAAGAAATTAAAACCAAGGCCCTTTTTTCAACCTTACCGGACCACCCTCTTTCAAAGTTTCAAAATGAAATAAAAAAAAGAAATATTAAAGACGTCAATTTAAATAACATCTTGTTGGAAGCAATTGACCAACTACCTCCCAAGTGGTGGGAGGACAAAGTCGAGCTCTTAACCCCATTAGAATACAAAGTTCAGGAGGCACTAAAAAAGCCTGATATGAGAGAGAAATTGGAAAACCTCTTAGTTGAAGGGCAAAGAAGAGAAGAGAGTGAACAACAAAAAAATAACCAATAAAAAAAAGGCCCTCAAAGTTGAGGGCCTTTTTTTATTTATCATTTAACTTAATTTCAAATTTATGCCTTACTAAGCTTCCTTTTTATAATTAACTAAATCATCATACTCTATGGTGACTTCCTTATTTCTATAATTGAGGGCCTTAACGGCATNTTCAAGGATTTCAATTATTTGAATNTTTTTNTGAGAACCATAGAGATCATCGACTACGTGCAATTTATCTCCTATTTGTAACTCAGAAATTTTCATAAAGTCCTCCTTTAACTAATAATTAAACATAAGCTCATTTAATTAAAAATCAGTGCGTAGCTAGCTCTCCTTTTGGGTAAAAACTTTATTGAGACTTGTCTTTCATTTCAAGCCATTTAAACTGCTGAGTTAGCGTTCACTCATGGCAGCGCTTGAGAAAATCCGCAAACGTACACCAATATTTAATATTGAGCAACCCCATTAAAGTACATTTTTGATCAAATTTCAAGAAATAGTGCTCAAAAGGGTCGAATTTACACATGGCATCATCGATTTTCCCACTAAACCTCTATAAAAAGGGCCAATGTTTATTTGTAGGGGTCCAATGCAAACTAGTAGTGACCAAAATGACGTCTTACAAACTCAGCCGAACCTTGAGAAAACCTCTGAGAGGGGGTGAATTTGAACCACTCATCTAACATTCTTCCTAAACTAACTTTATTTATGTTAGGATAATCCTTTTGAACAACACTAAAAAGGTCGTCTTTATCAGAGGGCCCACTTCTCAATAAAGCTGCAATCCTTTCTGCATCATCATCAGTAACAATATGATCTGTCATTATTCCTCCTCATTATAATTTGAAAAGCTTTTATTAATAGACAAAGCACCTTCTATTATCTCAAGAAAAAAATATGCTACAACCTATGGGAACTTTTGAACAATTGAGATGAATAACTATGACCATGGGGCAAAATAGCTTTTAGTTTTAAAGAGTAGCTTCCTCGCAATTCATTAAAAAGCCTTTGCTAAAAAGAAAAGTCACTTTGACTTAGGCCATTGAAGACAAACTTTTCAGTCCCCCATTTTCCTCTTTTTTCAATAATTTCTAAAGAAGGGTGTAAATGAGATAGCTCTATAAAAGATAGTCGGTCTCCTCTTTGCTTAAACCCAACTTTAAAAGATTCAATTATTGAAAGACATTCTCTTAAATTTCCGACGGAACCCTCCCTACCTTTCTGCAAAGGTCCAAAAACTTCGGAACCCGAAACACCGACTCCCTTTAACTGACAAACTTCCCTTGATCGGAAAAACGAAATCCCCTTTTTAAGAAGGTAATGATCCCAAGAACAATGACTTACAACTCTTTGAAAGCCTCCTCTCTTAAAGTAAATACACCCACCCGAGAAAGAAAATAAACCTTTTTGCCTTAACCAAACTTGATTTTTCAAAATATCTGAGATTGTGAGAACTTTTAAAACCTTATCCTTTTCCCAGCGGGGGCAATATGTTTTCAACATTTTCTTCCATAAATAAACCGACGGCTTAGGTCCTTCCCATAAAAACTTACCTCTTCTCATAACTTTCCTTAGAGCTGGTTTAGAGTCTTAAAGAGGTTTATTTATCGGTTTTTTAAAGCTTCTCTTTGACATTTAAAATCTTTCAATTTTGAAAAAGCAAAATATTCATTCCAAAAAGGAAAAAACAAAAAGAGATGAGAAGGTATTTTGAAGGCCATCTTTTTTCCAAAAGACACTCAAAAAAAGCGGCGAAAATAGTCCCCGTTATCGCAAGACCTGAAAGTGTTGCCAAATGTCCTGTTTGGAGGGCCTTTAGATAGAGGGCCAATGATAAAAAAGTTCCAATCAAACTGCCAATAAGGGCCAAGCCTTTTAATTTCGAGGACAAAATAGAAAAGTTTTTATAGAGGTCCAAAGGCCTCCATCTCGAAAAGAGAAAAAAAGCGAAAAGGGCGCCTAAACACCGGTAAAAATTTCCTTCCATAGAGGTCAATGCCTTTTGAGAATCAAAGGCCAACCTTGTTAAAATAATTCCTCCAGCATCTAGAAACATTCCAAAAAAGGCCATCACAAGGCCCATAAACTGCCAACTCCCCTTTTTTTTTAAATGACTCTAGCGAGAAGGTTCCCAAACAAAGAATAAAGAAAAAAATAGCATTTAATTTTTGCATATCCATTGCTTGAGAAAAGAGAAGAGAACCAAAAAAACCAAGGATAAGAGGTTGAAAACCAAAAAGGATAAGGGTCCTGCCAGGTCCTAACTTTGAAAATGCCTTTAGAAGGAAAACATCACCAATGGCCAAGCCTAAAAAGCCCGAAAGAAAGAGAAGGCTGCCTGAATAAAGGTCAGCTCCAACCCAACTTTGAGTAACAGAGAGATAGGCACCAAAAGCAAAAAGCGCAATCAAGGCCTTAAAGCAATTCATCCATGTCGCTGAGATAACCCTAGAAAAATAGGTAAAAATTTGAGAGGCAATTGCAAAACAAAGGTTGGCCCCTAAAGCAAGAAAAATAACATCTCTCAAACCTCTTCCTCCACCTAAGTCATCATGACCAATAAGCCCCGAAGCGGGCTTAAAATATAAATAAACTTTATTGCCTAACCCCTAAAATAATAACAAAACCATCCCTCAAGCATGGACGGGAATCAAGAGGCCTGATATATAGGAACGGATTATAAATTTAGGAGAAAAATGTGAATAATTCAACACTTAAGCGCTGTACCTTCGCCATTATTTCCCACCCTGATGCAGGTAAAACAACAATGACTGAAAAGCTCTTGTGGTTTGGTAGAGTCATCAGAAAAACGGGGATGGTTAAGTCAAAGCATGGGAACTTTGCGAAATCTGACTGGATGGAAATTGAAAAGGAAAGAGGTATCTCCATTTCAAGTTCTGTCATGTCTTTCCCTTATAGGGAACGCGCTATGCATCTCCTGGATACTCCTGGTCACAAAGACTTTTCTGAAGATACCTATAGAACTCTAACTGCTGTCGAGTCCGTCCTCATGATGATTGATTCTGCAAAAGGTGTTGAAGAGCAGACCATCAAGCTTATGGAAGTAAGCCGTATGAGAGACACTCCCATTGTTACTTTTATGAATAAATTTGACCGTGACACAATGGACCCCTTTGAACTCATTGATAACCTTGAAAGTATCCTAAGTATTCAATGTGTTCCGATGACCTGGCCAATTGGTTCAGGAGTTGAATTTAAAGGGGTTTACGACCTAAGGGACAAAAAAATTAGAGTGTTCAAAGAAGATCAAGACCCAGAGTCTCCCTTTATTATTGATGCAGAAGACTTAAACTCTGAAGAGGTCGTTAATTATATTGGGGAAGGTCTAAGGGACAAGCTTGAAGCTGATATTGAAATGGTCAGCGAACTCATTCCACCTTTAGACCCAGAGGAGTTTTTAGCTGGTATTCAAACACCAGTATTCTTTGGATCTGCCCTGAATAACTTTGGTGTTAAAGAGACTCTTGATATAATTTCTGAGCTAAGCCCAGGACCGAAAGCGAGAGAGGCCAAAAAAGAGCCCTTTGAAGCTGATTCTCCAGATTGCTCCATTGAACCTGACCATAAAAAATTTACGGGCTTTGTTTTTAAAATACAGGCCAATATGGATAAGAAGCACCGAGACAGAGTTGCCTTTTTAAGAGTTTGCAGTGGTGTTTTCCAAAGAAACCAAAAAATCCATCATGTCAGAACAGGAAAAGATATCAAAATTTCCTCACCTCTTATTTTCCAAGCTCAAGATAGAGAAATTGCTGAAGAAGCTTATGCTGGAGATATTATAGGCCTTCACGATAGTGGAAAATACCATATAGGCGATACTTTTACAGAAGGTGAAAAGCTTCAATTCACAGGCATTCCAAACTTTGCTCCAGAAATCTTTAGGAAAGTAACTTTAAAGGACCCCTTAAAAGGGAAACAGCTTGATAAAGGTCTAAAACAACTTTCAGAAGAAGGAACGGTTCAATGTTTTACAAGACACACCTCTCCTGAAAAAATACTCGGTGCTGTCGGCTCCCTTCAATTCGAAGTTGTAAAACACCGACTTGAAGATGAGTACGGGGTACGTGGGGAATATGAAGGCTTCCCTTTTGTTGGTATAAGGTGGCTCAAATTCAAAAACGACCATCAAAAAAGTCAGTTTATTAGCATAAACGGTCACAATATTGCTTATGATGGAAAGAATAGACCCTGCTTTTGTGTAAGATCGGAATGGGACCTTAAACTTGTCCAAGAAAAAAACCCAGAAGTAGAGTTCTTTAAAAACTCTGATTTTAGATAAGGAAACCCAGTAAAAATGGAAGATATCAACTCGACTCAGGCCCTAGGCCACTCCAATATGATCCAAAATAGGATTGAAAAAAATTGGAAAAAAATAAAAAAGCAGGCCACAAAAAACAATTGGGAAGCAGTTAGAGTTTATGATCGAGATATACCCGAGTTTCCTTATATTGTGGAAAAATATAAAAACCACTTTGTGGTATGGGAAAAAGGCAAAGAGAGTTACGATTATAGAGAGAGGAATCAACTTGTTCACCAGGCTTTGAATACTATTTTTGAAGTTAATGATCCACAAAAAATTATTTTTAAAAAAAGACAAAAAAAGAAAGGTGTTGATCAGTACGAGCGGCTAGATGAAACCAATGATTCTCTTGTTATTCAAGAAGGTTCTTTTTCCTTTAAGGTTAATATTAAAGACTTTTTAGATACAGGACTCTACCTAAACCATAGACCATTAAGAAATATAATTAATGATCAAAGCTCAGGAAAAAAGTTTCTTAATTTGTTTAGTTATACATCTTCAATGAGTGTTGCTGCGGCACTAGGTGGAGCCATTACAACAAGTGTTGACCTTTCTAATACTTACCTTAATTGGAGTCGAGACAATTTTAAGCTTAATGGAATTCCTTTAGATTCAGAGCAACATTTTTTTGTAAGAGAAACGGTCCCCCTTTATCTAAAAAAGGCAAAAGAAAAAGGTGAATCTTTTGACTTTATTTATTGCGACCCACCAACATTTTCAAATTCGAAAAAAATGGACTCCTCTTTTGATGTTCAAGAAGACCATACATCCCTTATTGAAGGCTGTATGGACCTTTTAAATGCAGGAGATCAAAGTGCCCTTTACTTTTCTTGCCATAAAAAGGGCTTCAAACTTAATTTAGATCATCTCGAAAAAAAGTATAAAATCAAAGATATGACGACCTCTTCTATACCCGTTGATTTTAGAAATAAAAAGATTCATTTCCTCTTCAAAATTCAACATAGATGAGATATACCTCACCACTTTAATTAAATTCTCTCATTAAAAAGGGAAGGAAAAAGTGGAAAAAAAAACTATCAAAAATTGCTCATTAAAAACAACGAAAGGACAAGCCAAGAGTCTTTTTAAGCCCTTACTCTTCCTTTATTGCGCTTCCATCATTGGAACTATCTTAGCTGTAGGCCCCTCAGACCTTCAGGCCTCAGGTTGGAACAGTGGTAACTCTCCTAGCAAAATGAAGCTTTTTACAAGAAACTTTTTCAAGTTATTACCTCTCAAAGCCTTTTTAAAGGAACGCCCCTGGAGTGGTGATTACTGGCCGACTCATAAAGGTGGTGTCAGCTACCGATGGGCCAGCCCTGCACGAAATGAAAAAAATAAGTGGATGTATAAAAATCCTGGAAAAGGTGTTGTTCCTAGAAACCTTTCCCCTATTGAAAAATATGACCTCTATGTTGGTAATAAAAATTTTGACCTAACAAAATTGGAAAGGGAAAGAACTGGTATTTTTACTGAGAGAAAGATCCCAGAATGGGAAGGTCTTTGCCATAGTTGGGCTCCAGCAACTTTTCTTTACGAAAACCCCCAAATGATCACAGTTGAATCCCCCGAAGGAAAAGAAATTACATTCTACTCCTCAGACATAAAGGCACTTTTAACTTATCACCTTCACTTCAATGAAGCTCCCAAAACTAAATTTTTAGGAAGCCGCTGTAACCTTGATTTCAGTGAGCTTGAAAAAGAATACAAGAAAGGCCTTATTTCCAAAGAAGACTTAGAGGCCATGATGAGAATGCCTGAATGTGAAGATACAAATGCAGGGGCCTTTCATGTTGTCTTAACAAATTTTATTGGCCGAAAAAACCGTAGCTTTATTATTGATAAAACGAGAGACTTGGAAGTTTGGAACCAGCCTGTTTATGGATACGAGTCAAAAATTCTTGAAGAAAGAAAAGGGGCTTCTGAAGGAGCACACCCAAAAACCCATAAAGAAATAACTCTGGAAACAGTTGTTTATTATATTGCTGAGGTCCCTCAAACTTTTGAACTCTCCGTTGATCCAAATTCCATTGAAGCGATAACCTTCACCTATACCCTGGAAATTGACCTTCTTGGAAGAATTATTGGCGGCTCATGGTTATCCTATGAAAGACCAGATTTTATTTGGACACAGAATAAACCTAGCTTCAAAGAACCTTTTAAGGAACTGAAACGACTTTATAAACTTTCCACAAGCTATTAATATCAATTTATTTGCATACCCTTAAACGCTTCTTTTAAGCGGATAAGGGGATGCAAAATATTGTTCATCTTTGTCTGGTATTTTTATTTTCAGATATTTTTACTATTTCCTTATGTTATTTCATTTTTTGCCGATCACCCAAGAATGATAGTTAAAACCACGGAAATAAAAAAAGCTGCCAGAGAATCCAAAAAACATGTCGAGACCTTTCTTGACAGGACCTGTTCACACAATCTTGAAACGATTGTTAAAGCATCAAATGTTTTGGATGTCATTTATACAAAATACAAAAATCTTGACCATATCAATGACCTTTTTATTGAAAGAGAAAAATCAGGACGCTGTTACTGGGTATGTGAAGAGCCTTCGGGAAATATCGTCAGAATTTTTATTGGAGAAACACACTTTGAGTGTGATGAACCCATTAATTAAAACTTGTTTCAACTTTTAGTTTCTATCAAGTCCCCTTTCTTTATTTTTTTTCCATTTAAATTAAATGCACTCACACCAAACATGACACCCTCTTCATGGGACCTAAAAGAGTTAAGAGCTTTTAGAGCTTTTAGAGCTTTTAGAGGTTCTGTGTCAGACTTTACTCCCTTTTCCTGATCAATTGTTATCATTATGCAACGAGAACATTGTTTAAAGTTTTTTAAACTGGCCTCTCCCATATTGTACTCAACGAGGTCATCTTCATCAAAAGGTCTTCCGCCTTTTAAAACAATATTAGGTCTAAACCGGTCCATAGTGATTGGTCTCTTAAGACGTTTATTTAAATCAACAAGGGACTCCTCTGATACAATCAAAAGCGGCGAACTATCGACAAAAGACATCGATTGTTTTTCATTTTGAGGGATGGGACGCAACCTGCTTTTTGAAGTAAAGACTAAACGGGCCTTTCTTCCTAAAAACTCTGTTATAAATAAATCTACCTCCTCTTCACAAAAAATTCCTTCTACATTGTCTCTCCAAACATGAATATCAATCTTCAAATTATTTTTATAATTTGTTTCTTTTAAAGAGACAGTCATTCTTTCTTCTTCATTCTTTCCCTTCTTTTGATAGGAAAGAATCAAATCTTCTTTTTCTAAGTTAATCCTTGTTTTTAAGGTCGCTAAGATGGGGCACTCCCTTTGGGTGAGCATCTTGTTTTCTTCATCAATAACCATAAAGCGCCTGTCAAAAAGAGGGCCTAGAGAATCAAAGTTCATCTCATCAACTTGAATCCCTTTAGCAGACTTGACTGGGTAAATAAAAAGACCTGAAACAATCACAACCTTCCCTCTCTGGCAAAATTAATAATCAACTTTTTTCAAAGATCTAATATAACGACTCGAAATAATTTTAAAAAGAAGTATCTCTCTATTTTGAATGATATCATTAACCTTGTAACGGTACGACTTTTTCATATAACTTT
The DNA here is from genome assembly GCA_002715375.1 of Halobacteriovoraceae bacterium. Lineage (GTDB taxonomy): Bacteria > Bdellovibrionota > Bacteriovoracia > Bacteriovoracales > Bacteriovoracaceae > UBA7317. The sequence goes on along the minus strand of PAZA01000026.1, from coordinate 13,507 downwards.
TGTCTTCTTGAACTTCTTCCTTAGTTTCAGAAATCTTCCTCTCTCTTCTCATCGGAATACTAAGGCCACGGCTAACTGGTTTAAGTCCAATCTTCCTCGAAACCCGGGCCATTTGCCTTGCTAAAGAAGGACTTGCTGTTGGTGCTCGGTCTCTTGCTAGAACTCCAAAGGTTCTGCGGTTTACCCAGTTTAAGTTTTCAGGGGACATAATAGAATTCATAAACTTACGGGCTATTTTATTACTGTTTTTAGGAAGAGGTACCTGGCCTTTCCGCTTCCTCATTTTATTAATCATAGAAACCATTTTTTTATTAATTTTTTTAAGCCTAGCAGCTGCTTTATTTAATGCATTTACATTAAGCTTACTCGCTGTCCCCGGTGAATTTAAAACACTATTAGTACTTCCGGCGAGAGTTTTTGCCGTGGGAGCAATAGCATTGCCTAAGCTGCCACTTGCCATAAAAAGACTCAGGGGAATTGAGTAACAATCGTTCGTTTCCTGACACTTACAGTCTTTGTCGACCTGTTGATTTTTATCCTGACAATACATTGAAGAATCCTCTTGGCTTGGGGCTGTTGAAACAGAAGGAACAGCTCCATTTAAAGGCGGAGTAGTCCCTTCATAATAATCCTGACAAACCTGAAGGTTTCCTCTTGATGGATGCTCTTTTCCATTTCCAGTATAGCAAAAACGATCGACCTCCTCTTTTGACGTAAAGAAAAGCTCACCTTCATATTCATCCATCTGGGCCAGCATATTCCTCACTTTATCAATATTTTGCTCGCTACTTTTTATCTGTTTCACAGCTTCAGAAAGAAGAATACTCGCAAACGTAAGAGACATTCCACATAAAATAGCAATTCCAGGTGAAGTTTGAAAAAAAGCGGCTACCTTCCCAAGACCCTTCCTCAGTTGAGAAAGACCTGGAGCCGCTTGGGCCTCCGGAATCAAAAGAGAAAAAAGATTATGGTTGAGAGTCCTTGCCATTTGAAGGAACTCTCTTACTTGATGGAGCCGAGGATCAGAGTCACTTTTTATTTTAAAATCAAGCTCTCTTAAGTGAGCTAGTAAGAGTGGTTCTAATTTCTTTTGATTAAAATGACTCCACTTCTTTTCATTAAAAAACCATTTTTCTAATTCTTTTAAATCTACATTAGTTAACTCATCAGGTTCTACATGAAAAAGCGGATCTATCTTTTTAAAAAGTTTAACTTTTTCAAGTTCTTCTTTAGGTATCCTCAAAAAAGGAATCCCTGTATCAATTCTCGATTTAACTCCTGACCAATCTTTCTTCTTATAAGTTGGAATTTTAAAAGGTTTTTTAGGCGGTGGTTTTGGCTTTGAAATTGTTGGCTTGGGAGTTGTTGTTGGTTTAGGAGTTGTTGTCGGCTTGGGAGTTGTTGTTGGTTTCGGAGCTGTTGTTGCTTGCTGCTTAGGAGTAAGCTTTATTTCAACATCACGATCAGTTCCATAAGACTTGGACTTATCGATATTAGTTTTTGACTTTACGTTTGAGTAATCGGCTTTTTTCCCTTTAGCATGTTCACTATAATCCTTGCTTCCATCTTTTTTTAAGTAGTCTTGTTTTGGCTTTTGTTCTGCTTTAGGTTCAGGCTTAGGTTCTTCTTTTGCAATATCTTTGTCTTCCTTTGGCGCCCCCACACAAGCATCGGCCACTCCAAAGGGAGTCATCTCATAAATGGCCATCGCGAGAGAAACACCATAAAGCCCCGTACTTAAGGCGTAAGCATTTCTTGAATGTTTGGAAACATGAATAACAACCTCTTGCTCCTTAATCAAAAATTCAAAAACGGCAGTTTGAGCTTTATCAGACTTTTTCGAAATATAAAGATTTTCATAATCCTTCTTAACTTCACCTAGTTTTTTCTTTGAGTAGAAGGTTACAAAAAGCTGGCTTGCCATATCAACAAGTCCAGAGGCCATAAAGAGCTTTTGAGACTTACAACTTTTCCCTCCGGATTGCTTTGTGGCGACCATGTTGATGACTGTTAAGGCCATCCTTGCAGCAGTGATTAAATTTTTGGCAACTTCAGCTCCAGTCTTAAATTCAGCTTCATCTCCTATACCAGCTTCAGAAGCCCCAATCTCTTTTAAACAATCTCTTTTTTCTTCACGGGACTCTAATTGGTTACATTCCTCTGCTGACATTTGAATAAATTTGCTTTCTTCTTGGGCGTAAATTGGCGGAAGTTGGACAATAACGAAGTTAAAAATAAACGCAAGTTTACAACTCTGACGAAAGAGTTTTTTAAAAAGAGAGGAGAATGGGGAAAAAATTCGCTTTACAAACATACCCAATCAAAAAAGTCCTTTATATTAGTCTATTTTATCGGACTAAACAGAGCTTTTCTGTACGGTATTCCTTGTAAAAATGAGGACTTGCCTTAATTTAAGTGCTTAAAATAAGAGAAGCCAACAAACTTTATTGATCCTTATAGAAATTAGGTGACAACTAATTTTGCTGAACTAAATAAATATCGTTACCTAACACAAAAAGCCTTTCCGGCAACGGAATCATGGGTTTCTATTTTGCAATACTCATTTTTATTTTTGTACTGAACCCAACCAGCTTTTCCTGCCTTATTAGGTCTCTTAGTAAGTTTACCTTCAGGGGCGACGGCCCACATACCATGAAGATCAATTTTACCACAAGCTTTTTCCCAATTGCTTTCAATTTCCCTCTTTGTGACGGCCCTCATTCCTGCATCACCACAAATAAAAATGGCTTTTTCCTTACCATAATCACGAGAATAATCAGAATTGCTCGCAACAGTCGTTACATTAGACCAATTAGAATTAACTTTATTAACACAATTTCCTGAATACAAATCACATACAAGGCTTCCACAAGCCCCACAAGTTTTCTTTTTCCTAATAGGTTCTCGGCATTTATTAAAATTGGCACTAGAACTATTCAACTCACAAACAGTTTTACTGCCAACTTTACAATCATCATCTTCATTACATTCAACACAGACATTGCTTCCTGTTTTACAAACATTCGTTGAGGTCGATAAACATGGGTGAATAAAACCAGAGTCCGCATTCATTGCTGTTTCAATCGCCTCCTGACAAGAAGCTTGTAAACTGCAATAGTTTTGAGACTTTAAAAGACAATCCTTGTAGTTATCCTGTTTTGCTTGTAATTCTACTGGAGTCTCACTGCCTGTAACACTTATAGAGCAAGGGTTTCCAGAGTAGGAACAATTGGTAAAAAGATCACTTGGGTCTTCACCAGTATCACTCCCTAAATCACCTGCATCTCCCTTAATGGCCGGGATGGCGCTTCCATCATGAACAAATTGAACCTCTGTACATATTTTCCAAGTGCCATTCTCTTTATAGAGAGGCGCTGCTCTAAAGGCCATATAATGTTTCGTATCTCCATCCCACCAGTTTTGCCAGGCTTTAAAACTCACATCTTTACTACAAACCAACTCTGGGAACTTTTTACAATTAAAACCAACAACACCATTGGTATCTTCTGAAGAAAAGAGAAAGTGCTCGTCACTTTGATCACAAGTGGGAATCGGGTAACAGCCTTTCTCATCATCCCAGGCAAATGTATCGTTAAAGTAGGTCCTGCATATTTTTCTAGCAAAAACTTTAGCTATTGTCTCTTTCGTAAGGCCATCAGCAGCGATATCAGATAAAGCCCCTTCAACAAGCTTATCGACAGGAGAATCAATATTTGGATCAAAGAGGCTGTTTAGATAATTATGAACCCACTGCCTTGTAACAACATAACCTTCTTCGGCATCTTCATCAGTCCTACTCAAGTTATAATCATAAACATCTACTTTGCTAAAGTTTTCAAGTTTTATCCTCTTGAAAGATGTTTTCCAATTTAGGTTACTAAAACCTGTTGATAAAAATTCAAGATATTTTGATCCGTCAAACTCAAGTTTGAAAAAGCTTTGACCTGTTGGAGAAATATCAAGGTTAAAAACATAATTTTCTTTTGTATACAAACTTGTCAATTTACCAGTATCACCAATAATTAGTTTTGGTGTCGTATCTTCGGGGTCGCTTCCAGAGTTAGTGATCATTAAATCACCTTTCGTTAATTGATCTTTGGAAGAGATCAATTCTTCAACCGTTAAATCCCCCGTATGATTTTGACCATTTTCTGTATTTTTTTCTAGAATTAAATTACCAGTCGACTCCAAAGCATTTTCTTCATTATCATCTTTAGTCAAAACAATTGAGCGGCATCTTTTTAAGTCGCTAAAATCTCCGTCTAAAGTTTGACAAGCACCGGAAAGAAAAGTGTCACGATCTGACATACAATCTTTAATCGGAGTTTTTCCAGAACTTGAAACAAGATTGACAAAAATAGGGATCTTTCTCACAAGCTGAAGAGACTTTTTGGGCTCAATGGTGACTTCAAAATCGGCACGCCCCTTTGAATAGTTTTTTATTTTCATTTTTGAAATTGTAAACTTACTACTTCCTGTACCGTAGGTCTCCCCTACCTTAATGGAATCAGCTTTTTTTGATGAATTTGTAAAGTTAATAGACCTTATATTATCCCCATCCCCATGAGGGTCCTTTCCTTTTAGTGTACTATCACAAACTTGTTCATTATCCAAAACAGAGCGGATCGTATCTAATATTTTAAAAATTTCAGTTTCCTGATTAATTTTTCTTGCAAGGCTTCCGGAGTTTTGGGCAAACTGCATAACCCCCAAACTTACGACACCTAAAATCCCAGCCGCTATAAGAACTTCTAGAATTGAAAACCCTTTCTCTTCTTTAAAATCAATTTTTTTAAAAAATAAGTTCAATTCATATACCCTTACATTATGAAAAAAGGTCTCTTCACTTCTTTAGTTAGTCGAAAATCCTTCATCAGTTCTTAGTTGGTCCCAAACTTCATTTATATCAGAGTCATAACTATCAAGTTCAACAATTTCCCATTCACTTCCAATAGCGGAACAAAGGGCCGATCCGCCACTTCCAGAGCAATTAGAAGTCGTCCCAACAGAGTTCGCGCACTCAACGTTAGTTCCACCTACGACTTTTGCAGAGCAAGACTGTTTTTTAGTCACATAAAACCAACATTTTCCACCATTAAAAAAACTATTATGTTTACCAAGGTCATTATCACATCCAGCTTGATCACTTTTAGAATAAGACATTTCCTGAATCTCAATTCTTTCACATTTATTTCCACTAATTCGAGTTTGTCCATTCGTTCCTGGAGGTCTGGCGTTATCACAAGGAGAGGCCACAGATGCAACAGGGTTCCCTCCAGATGGTGGTGTTGCTGGAACACCCCCAGACCTTACCCGAAACTCCTGACACCTTCCTTCTGCATCTGTATTCGCCACATGAACCACTTGTTTTTTACTCCAATCAAACTCATGGGACCTTGGACCTGGGTTATTTGGATAACCAGGAACACAAGGGAGGGAGTTAAAATCCACCCCACCAAACCATGAGCCGATTGTATTAAAAAAAGATCCAATCCCTCTTGTTTTAAGACAAGGAATTTCCTCTCTTATACACTTAGCTATAATTGTAGAGGTTCTATATTTTTTGCATTCCAATTTTTGATTAGTACCAGTTATAAAACCAGATTCTTCATAAGTTCCAGCATAACAATTTTTAATGTTTATATCCTTTAACTTACACTCCTTATTATTTTCATCCCATTCATAATCCTGCTTATAATAATTGGAGCAGATATTCCTTCCAAATGCCAAGACGATATCTTCTTTCGTTTTTCTTACTGTTAAGCCTTGCTTCTTTATGCTTTCAAGACCTTCTTTTACGATTTTTTGCATCTGGGTTTTATTTGTATCTGAAAATTGATTTGCTAAATTTTTATAAAACCATGCTCTTGTTGAAACAATACCTTCAGGATTTGTTTTTAATTTGGAGTCCTCTCTAAAATAATCTTTCTGGGATTTAAAACCTTTTAACTTTAAGTTATCAAGGCCTGCTCCATTAAGAATTAAATTATCTCCATCGAATTTAAATGAGATTCTTTTAGAAAGAAGAATCTGAAAGGCCTTTATTTTATTTCCCTTTTCTTTCAAATTAATGGTAAATAATCCATCTGAATTGACATTGAACTTAACTTGATTCTCTTTTCCTAAAACCACTTTACCGGAGTTTGTTTTAGTATTTACATTCATTTCATTTTTAACTTCTTGGTTTAACTCGGTGGTAATAATGTTTTCTACGTCCAAATTATTTTCTATCTCCATATTTCCAATAGTTTTAATCGCGTAGTCAGAGTTTTTAGCGTGGCTTATTTTGATAGATTTACAATTAACTCCATCTGAAATTTTACCTTGGAATCCATTTTCACAATTATTTTTGGCCAAATTATTTTCATCCAATAAACACTCAGTTACAACACCGTTATCAAGCCTCGTATTAAGGCCAAGCCTCTTAACTGAGTAACCCTTATCTTTTTTACCTCTTTTAAAAGCAATTTCAAAAACCGAAATACCATTATCATAATCTTTTAATGTCATCCTCTGTATGCTTATTCTTCCTCGACCAGCTCCATACTCTTTACCTGTTTCAAAAATTTTTTTCCCGAGAACGAATGATTTAATCGCCACTATATTAGTTCCAGCACTTAGGGGTGAAATCCCCTTGAAAGTAGAATCACAAGTCTCTTTATTTTTTAAATTGGTCTGAATTCTTTTAAATAATTGATAGACTTCCATATTTTGCGCTGTAACTGTAGCAACAGTCTGTATAGAATCATTAAGATAAAGGATTCCCAAGCTAACGACACCAAGAAGTCCACTCATAAGCATTACTTGAATGAGTGCCGCCCCAATCTCTTTTTTTAAAAAAGTTAATACTTTTTCTTTGAGTTTAATCATAATTTAAAACCCACAGCGGTTTACGGTCTGTGGCCCTTTACCACATTTATAACATTTTCCAGTTCCACTATTATTACGAGCTGGTTTTCGATTAACACACCTCCAATCTGGAACCTCTTTGCAAACAAATTTTGGAATATCTCCATCTAACTTCACTGTTAATAACTCATTTTCACCGCATTCTATGTCTGGTTTGCAAACGCCTCCTTCCCAAACAAAACTTGTGAAATATCTTTCACACATATGCTTACCAATGGCCTTTACAATCGTTTTTTCCAATTGATCATTTGTGATTTTATCTATTGCTCCTTTTAAATAGCTATTAAAGGTATCCGTTTTTGACTTGCTAAAAAGATAAGCAAGTGTTTGATAGGTCCACTGCCTTGTCGCAATCACACCCGATTTTGAACTTAATGAGGACTCAACTGAGTCTTGATTACTGGAATCTATTGTTAACTTTTCAAAAGAATTATCAGCGTCCAAAATGAGGTTATTATTTTCAATTTTAAAATTTATTTTTTTTCCTAAACTTGTTTTAATATCCATCGACTTTAATGTCGTTTTAAAACCCATGAGGGTTAGTGCATCTGTGTTAGATTTCAAGCTCATTTTAACTTTTTTATCTGATCCAATTAATAATTCGTTATGAACCGTTAAACTATTTGCCAAGTTCTGATTTCTTGACTTTGAATACCCATTAACTTTTATGTCCCCTTTTTGATTATCATCACTAGAGCCCTTAATCACGACATTGTCTTTAGAGTTTATAGCAAAATCTTTTTTAGATGATGTTCTAACAGTAATTGATTTACAGTTTTTCTGATTGGAATAATTTCCCTCAAAAGAAATCTCGCAGTTATCCCTTAAATAAGTATCTGTATCTGTTACACATCCTTGTATTAAATTTGGATCTCCCCTTTCCCCGTCTGGTAAGTCTTGCGGATTTAAAGCTGTTTTTATTTTTATAACTCTTTTTTCTTCGACCATTCTTTTTTCTTGACCCGCATATCGTTGAAAAATGACTTCTAGATCACTCGGGGTTGTTTCTTTATTATAATTTTTTAACTCTATGGAAATAACTTTTACTCGTCCCCCTCCTGTCCCATAAAACTTATTAGTTTCTATCCGCCCAACCTGATTTAGGGAAACGCCACTGATAGGATTAAGTCCTCCAAAGGTTTTCCTGCACTTTTCTGTATTTTGAAGATTTGCTTTTATTTGGGCCAAAAGCTGAAATATTTCCACTTTCTGTGAACTGCCGTAAGAGATATTCGTTGCATTTTGAATTGTTTGAAAAATACCTAAACTTAAAATTCCAATGAGTCCAGCAGCGACTGTAAGTTCTATTAGAGAGAACCCTTTTTCACAGGTCACATGAATAATGAACTTAGATTTTTTTAACTTTTTCAATAACATAAAAGGAACTTTTTTCAATAATTCTACCATAAAATAAAAGTTGACTTATCCTTGGGAAAACCCTCCCTCATTTTCATTTGTCTTCCCATTTTTGATTTGGGATAATTTATTTATCAAAATTATCGGGGTTGTTTTCTATGATAAAAAAATTGAAAGAAACGCTTGTTCTAAACATCTCAAGAGTGGAAAACTCTAAAGATGGACTTTTGGCCTTCAGTTTAACCTTTTTTTTCATTATGTTTTTGAGAAACTTTTTGGAACACTTTTCAAATGGAAGCACCTTCAGGCTAGATAATATCCTTCACTTCAATTTAAGCTATCTCTACTTATGTGCACAAATAACGGCCATCTTAGTTCTTTTCTTGCAAGAGGGCCCTAAAAAAGTTGGAAAGATTGTCTTGCTATTCTTTTCAATTATCCTACTACCACCCATCGTAGATTTAATTTGGAGCCATGGAAAAGGTCTAACAATGACTTATTACGTTCCAAACGTCCATACAGATATTCTTAACAAATACCTGACTTTCTGGGGTGATTATGAAGGTTCAGGTGCCACTATAGGTATAAAAACAGAAGTTTTAATTGGTGTAGTATGCGTCTTTACTTATGCTCTCTTAAAAAAGGTTTCCCTTTTAAAAAGTGCCCTTTTGGCGATAGTCATTTACTCAAGTATCTTTCTTTTTGGAATGACTCCTTTTGTTTGGAAATATTTCCTTTCTCTTTTTTCTTTAAATTATAAAATCAATGATCAATACTTCTCTTTCTTTTACTCACTTGGCTTGCTTCCTATATTTATCTATCTTTTTTATAAATATAACCCAAAATTATTGCTTGTCTTAATTAAAGATTTAAGACTAGAAAGAATTTTTCATTATTTTTTAATGTTTTTTCTAGGCCTCTTTTGTGGCCATTTTATAGGGGAAAAATCTTTTTTATGGTCAATTGAATCTTGGTCTAAAGTAGTGTTTTTCCCTTTATCCATTTTCTTCTCTTGTCTTTTTTCAATTGTCATCAATAATATCTATGACTTTAATATTGATAAGATTTCCAATCAAAAAAGACCTTTAGTCGCACAAAATGTAAAACTTAATACCTACAAAAAAATCGGAGCCCTTTCTTTCTTCTTAAGTTTTTTTTATTCCTCGCTTTTAGGCTTTGAATGGCTATTTTTTAATATCCTTTTCACAGGCCTTTACTTTATTTACTCAAGTCCTCCATTAAGACTTAAAAGAGTTCCCTTCCTCTCAAAATTTATTCTTTCTGGAGCTTCCCTTATTATGATCTATAGTGGTTACTTTGCCATAGAAAGTAATTTGAGATTAGATTTTAACCTCATATGGCCATTCTTTATTATGCTTGGCTTAATATTAAACTTTATAGACCTCAAAGACATCAAAGGAGATTCTAATGATGGAATAAAAACTCTTCCTATTATTTTTGGTGAGTGGTGGGGAAAAAGGATTATAGGCCTCTTCTTTCTTATGGGCTACCCACTTTCATTCCTCTGGTTTAAAAAAGTCATTCCAATAAGTCCCTACTTTCTTCCTCTCTTTGCTCTAATAGGTCTCATTCAATATTGTCTGGTTGTAAGAGACAACTATGACGAAAGACCCATTTTTTACATGCACTTATCTGGGCTCTCATCATTTTTATTCTGGCATATTCTTTAATTTTATTTTTATAGGGCCAAAAGCATATGGCTTTTTTCATTTTCTATAACTTTGGCCCCCTTTAACAAGTTAAAAGAAAAGTATTTCTTTTCTTCTACACCTTTTAAAAGGTTCTTATGAATAAGGATCATATCAATCCCCATTTTCTTTAATTGACCTAGAGAACTAAGTGATTTGAGATTATAAAGAAGTGATTGAAGTTGTAACCTCTTTTTTGGAATATACCCATTAACTCCATTTACGATATTATGAGATAATTTTGTCTGCCAGTTCATATATAGAATTTCTCTATTAAAGCTATAAAGATCGTTCTCAGAGTCTAAAAAATCGAATCGAATAAGAGAAGGTAAATTCAATAAAACCTGAGGCCTATAAACTTTATCAATCCGTTCATAGTAGGAAGGGGGTTTTTCAAGAGAAAAGGTAGGGTATTTCTTTAAAGGGTAAGGAATATTTTCAATAAAGTATCCCGACATAAATAAAATTAAAAGAAAAGCACTTAAAATTTTGCTTTTTTCTCCTAATTCAAAAATAAATTTAAAAGAGAAACAGGCAAAAAAACATAAACTTATAAGAGTTATAAAAAAGGCCCTGAGCGGAACCCTTAAAAAAGAGCTTAAGGGAACCCACTCATATAAAATGGCCACTGGCGATGGTATCTTAAAACCAAATATAAAAATAGAAGGGCCTAAAGATAAAAGCAATCCCAATAAGAAAATACAAATTATCGTTCTACTTATTCTTTTATCATTATTAAAAAACCATCCAAAAAGGCTTAAAAATGGAAGCGTTATACCCATCCATGCGTGCCTTCTAAGAAGTGCCCAGAAAGGATCCTGGTTATTTAATTTATGAGATTTTATTTCCATTAAATTGTTAGGAAGTGCCTTAAAAAAGTCGCCTCCCTGAAGACTTGTACTTTTTATAACCATTGGTAAGTTATAAGGATTTATAAAATCTGGATTCGATGAGTTTTGTAGGTAAAAAAAGATTAAAGGTGATGAAATAATAAAAGAAATAAAAAGAGAGGATAGGAAAAACACAATTCCTAATTTATTAATTTCATCTTTATAAAAAAAGAAAGTTGTAAATAAAATTATCAAAAGGTAGAAATATAGATAAAAAGAGAAATAAGGTGTTATTCCCAATAAAAGAGCCGATATAATAAACTCACTTTTATTCAATCGTTTAAAACTTTTGTGTAAGAAATAAAGTGAAAGAAACGGAAAAAAGTAAAAAATAATTAAAGTGTCGTCAATATTTGAAAAAGCAAAGTGACTCGTACAAAAGAAAAGAGCCCCTATAAAAGAAGCCCATCGGTGTTTAACAAAAAGATCGGCGAATAAAAAAAAGGCAAAGGAAGTCAATGAAAACTGAATAACTAAATAAAGAAAGTAGGCCCACAGGTCATTCGAAAAAATGATTTTACAAAAAATAAATAAAAGTCCCAGACCTGGAGACGACTCTCCAAAAGAAAAAATATTTTTGACAGGGTAAAGCGCCCTAAAAACTTCTCCTTCATTAAAAAAGGTCAGGATATTTTTTAAATAAGTATTTGAAAGCGCCACCGCTAGCCAAGTGTCACAGTTTCCTGGCAAACTTTTTTCAATTGGATAAGGCAGAAAAAGTAAGAGAAAAATAAAAAAGTATAAAATAAAAATCCAGAATGGCCCAGGACCATTTTTTTCAAGTCCCGTATCTTTTTGTGATTTTTTTAATAAATTAGACCATCCTGTCATCTATATATGCTAGAATGGAACAAAAAATGTGTCAAAGTGATGTTATTATTTAAAAACTTTAGACTTCTAGAGTCAATACAGGGTTTTTTCCCCACCCTTTTCATTATTGTCATTTTTAATCCATCTCCTTTTTTAAGCCTTAATTATCTGCCTCTTTTTTCTCTTTTTATTTCCATTATTCTTGCCCATCAATTTGTTTATATTATTAATGATTATTATGACTATCCGACGGACTCAAATAACCCTCGAAAAGGCTACACTAAGAAACTGTCTCAAAATAAAAGATCTTTTTTAATTTTTCTTATTATACTTTTTAATCTATTTACATTTAAAATTTATAGTGATTATTTTATAATTTTGGCCTTAAATAGTTTTTTTTTCTTTCTGGGCCTGCTTTATTCGCACCCTATCCCTCACTTTAAGGGCCATAAAATCCTTTCATTATTCACACACTTTCTTTACGGCTTTCTAGGCTCAACTCTTGGTTATTTCATTCTTAAGGAACTTGATTTAATTAAAACAATAAATCCCTTTTTATTTGCTTTATCTGGCACTACCTTTGGTTTCCTATTTCTTGCAGGCAGTATTATGAGCGTAATTTTAGATAAAAATCTCGAACCAAAATCATGGCTCACAAAATCAGCCTCTACTCCAATCAAATATTATAAATACACCCTCTATAGTATTATTTTTTTATTATTCTTGTTTTATCTTATTCAACTAAAAGGACACACTTTTTCTCTTGTTCCCTCCTTTCTCTTTATGATTTTCGCTCTTTATAAGATATTTAAAAAGGCACACCTTTGTAAAAGAAGTCAAAAAGCTTCAATCTTTATAAGAAACAATATAAGATTGTACTTTTTCCTCTTTTTTCTTTTTCAAATCATTTATAAAATCACAATTTTTTTTGGAATAAAGAAATGATCCTTTTGTTTGAATCTTTAATTATTTTCGCGTGGTTTTTTACCTTCAGCTTTGAAAGATGGAAAGGAAATCAACTGGGACAATTTGTTTTACTTTATAGTCTTCCCACAACATTTGTTATGGAAGTTATAAACGATGCTTACTTCGGCGAATTTGGCATGATTTACCCTCAATCCTTTTTTTATCTTAGTCCGTTTAAATTTCCCATTCCCATAGTTTTATGCGGGAGTCTTTACTGCTGGAGCCTACACACTCTTTCCATCAAATTTTCCACTTTACTCTTTAAAGGCAGGAAGACGACCCTTTGTTATTCTCTACTGATCATAATCCTTTTAAACTCCTGGTACTTTATTGAATTGATTGGTCAAAAAAGTGGTTATTGGATAAGGTTAGGAGGTATCCAATATACAAAAATGATTATTGCCCTTACTTACCTTTTTTACTTTTCTTTTACTGCTCCTTCTATCATTTTTTCATTTCTTACACATAACCTTTTAAATAGAAAAAATAAGATAGAAAATGCTCCACACATTGTTTTCGACGACCCCTCAAGTTAAAATGCCCCTATAAAAGAGGTTAACGTATGCTTAAAAAATTACTATGGGACTGGATTCCTCAAAAAATCCAAGACAATCTTATTTTGAAATTCATTGGTTTTTTTAAGATTCCACTCGTTAACTTCGTTGGACTAAAAATGGTCAAGAGGGATGAAAATAAATGCACTCTCTCTATGCCTCTCAATAGAAAAACAAAAAACCATGTTCATTCCGTTTATTTTGCCTGCATGACTGCCGGAGCCGATTTAACGGCGGGTTTTCCAGTTATCCTTGAAATCATAAGGCTCAAAAAAAATATTATCCCTATCTTTAAAGATATGAGCGCGGAATT
>PAZA01000025.1 GCA_002715375.1 Halobacteriovoraceae bacterium | reverse complement strand
AATCACAGCTATTATTGGCTTATTTGCGGGGCCTGATAATTTGAAAAATGAAATTGGCGTTATTTCTGAGATCGAATCTGTTCACGATGGATGGGTGGCCATTGGAAATCAAAAGTTTATTGATGAACTTGATCAAAAAACGAAGTCTCAGCTTTTAACGGCTTTCGAAGAGGTACAATTGAAGCAATTTCAAGCATACCAAGGAGCGAGAAACTATTGTGTAAAAGAGTTTGAGAAATTAGGAACAAAAATTTACGCCCTTACAGCTGCTGAAAAAGATAGTTTGTCGAAAGCTTTTGGACACCAAAATGCCGCTTATAATGACATTAAAACAGGACTCCTCGGCCCTAAAGGACTTTCCATTTTTGATCAATTGTATAAAGCTGCTAAGGGGTAATAGGCCCATTTATTTTAGGAATTAATTATTTTTCAACTTTATTTTTTACTTACTCCTTTTCTCTCCATACAGTTAATTTTGGATAGAGCGCAAATTTTGTTCGCCTGTTCTTTATAAATTATTGGGAAAATGAAACCAATTTTAGTATAGAGATATAGATATATATTGATGAAAACTTATTGGTGAGATGAGAAAAGGTCTATTTTTTCGATAAAGGAGTCTTTGCTATGGGTCGAAAATCAGCAAAAATTGCAACAAGAAAAGGTGCTGCAGACAAAGCGAGAGGGCAAGTTTTTACGCGGGCACTAAAAGATGTTTTTATAGCCTCGAAAAGTGGAAGCGGAGATCCAGGCACCAACTTTCTTCTCAAGGTTGCTGTTGAGCGTTGCAAGAAGCTAAATGTTCCAAAAGATAATATTGAAAAGGCCATTAAGAAAGGTCAGGGCTCCGATGGTGTTGGATACGAAGATGTGAACTACGAGGGTTATGGGCTTGGTGGAATAGCCGTTTTTGTAGAGGCTTCCTCTAATAACGGAACAAGAACTGTTGGAAATGTCAGAAGTTATTTTAATAAGTGTAAAGGTTCCCTAGGTGTTTCTGGCTCCCTGGAATTTATTTTTGAAAGAAAAGCACGATTTTATATTCCAGTAGAAGGTGTTGATGAAGATGAGCTCACTCTTAATCTAATTGATGCTGGAGCTGAGGAAGTTGAAAGAAAGGAAGAACTCTTTGAAGTCTTTGGTCCCGTCGACTCCTTTGGAGCTATCCAGGAAAAACTTCAAGAAATTAATGTCACACCTGATGAAGCTGCTTTGATTAGAATTCCCGTCAGCTATAAAGACTCTGACGATGATGAAGTCATCAAGCAGTTTGATAAGCTTATTGGTCTTTTAGAAGAAGATGAGGACGTCGTGACTGTTTACCACAATTTTGAATCAAGAGAATAATTCCTTTACTATCTTAGACCCCAACTGAGCATTATTTTTAATGAGGGCCTTATTTGACTGAAGGGATTGCCCTTCAGTCAACTCATTCATTTTTTGAAGAAGAAAAGGAGTCAACTCTTTGCCCTCTATGCCTAATTGATTGGCGTTTTTCAGGCCTTGAAGAAGGGCCTCCCGGTGAACACCCTTATCAAGTTCGTCTTTCTTTGGAATAGGATTGGCGACAACGATTCCTTCTTCTGGAAAAAGCCCTCTTTGATAGTGAAGGCAAGACATGAGCTCTTCAAAAGAGTTTCCCGTTAGGTCAAGCTTAGGACCACCTTCTGAAATGTAAAAAAGAGGCATCGTTTTTGTTTTATAACCAATGACCATAACGTTTAGTGTTTCAAGTGCTTCTAAAGTCTTGGGGACATCGAGAATGGATTTGGCACCAGCACAGACGACGATGACAGGAGATTCTGAGATGGCCTTTAAATCGGCGGAAATGTCCATTGTTTCTTCAACACCCCTGTGAACGCCTCCAATACCACCAGTAGCAAAAACCTGAATTCCAAAAAGCCCTGCTAGAAAAGTGGTCGCGGCCACTGTTGTTCCGCCAGTTAGCTTTTTCCCAAGAGCGTGGCCTAAGTCTTTACGGCTTATTTTATGGGATTTCTTTTCAGATTGAGCGAGCTTTTCAAGAGTGAGCGGATCAAGGCCTATATGGATGACTCCATCAATGATAGCAATCGTGGCCGGTGTGACGCCTTCTTTTCTGACAATGTCTTCCAGGTCTCTAGCTAACTCAGCATTATCTGGGTAGGGCATACCATGGGTTATAAGAGTTGATTCAAGGGCCAAAACGGGCCTTTGCTTTTTGAAGGCTTCCTGAACTTCAGGGGAAATATGGTTGGGAAGAATAAAACCTTGTTCACTTTTTAATTTTTGATTTTTCATAGAGGCCATGATCCTAGGTCATTTTTTCAGGGGTTTAGGTGCCAAGATGACTCCAAAAGCATGAAAAATAAAGGTTTTTAAGGTCTTTCTTCAAATAAATTGGATTTTTTATCTTTTTTTTGATTTAGAACTATAACGTTTCATCTTAGCGAAAAAAGGAGACCCTAATGAAGCATCTTTACCTAGCAACTGCCCTTTTCATAACCCTTTTCACAACTCAAAGTTTTGCAGCTCAAAAAATTAAAAACTGTGGTGGTAAGTCTAAAAGTGAAGTTCAAAAGTCTCTGAACTTTCTTCATAATCATATTGAAGGAATAATGAATAACATTAATGACCTGACAAATGGTGAGAAAAGACGTCTTAGAAGAAAAGTCAAAAACGTTAATATTAAATGTATGGACCACAAGCCTGTTTGTAAAAATCATTCAGATAGAGGTGGCGTCGAGAGGCATATTTTTAATAGCGCTGTCGTTATTTGTTACAATAGAATCAGAAATAAATTTGGAAATAATGCTTTTTGTAAATTAACAGACGTTATCCTCCACGAAATTGGCCATTCAGCTTCTGTTAAAAAAAATAGAGGGCATAACAATGGCCCAAACAATGACCGTGTTTACCGTTTAGGGTTGGCTGCAGAAGATAAGTGTGATGCTAAAGGAAAAGATAGAAGCATCAAAAAAAATACAACGAAATAAAGTGATCGATAGAAGGTATGAAGGTATAAAAGTATTATGCTTTTCATTGGTTTTATTGAAAGACAAAAACAAGAAGAGCATACCTTATCAATTTTCCAAGTGTAATAAAAAGGGTACTTAGAAAAGCATTCACTTTTAAGTACCCTGCCGCCAGGCAGAGTGGGTCGCCAATCACTGGAAGCCAGGCAAAAACAAGAGAAAAAGCTCCATACTTTCTTATCTTTTCTAAAGGCTTTTGAAGGTTTTCCTTTTCAAAATACTTAAGCTTAATTCCCTTCGCTGCCAATATTCCGATCACATAATTCGTGAGCCCTCCTAAAGAGTTGCCAATAGTCGCCACTAAAACGAGAGTCTCTTTCGAGTGAGAGGACGTTTTTGATAAATAAATTATGTTGGCCTCGGAGAACCCTGGGAGCAGGGTCGCTGACATAAAAGAGCTCCCAAAGAGAACCCAAAGCTGTGATTCCACGACTGATCAATCCTTTGATAAGTTGGCTATAATTCTTCTGTCCCAAAGTCCATCATATTACTTTTTCCCTTTTTTATAATAGAAATGATGGAGTCTATCTCAGGAAGGACATTGCTGTTGAAATAACGTGCTGTTTTTAGTTTTGTTTTCGCTTCTTCTCCGCCTTGGCCTAGGGCATGTTTGACCTGGATCCCCCACATATAGCTAAGTGTGGCCAGTGCAAAGGCATTTAAGTAATTAGAAGAAACAGCACCAATGACTTCAGAGTCGCTCATAGAACTTTTCATCATCCACATGGTGACATCTTGAAGTTTTTCAAAAGACTCTTTAATGGGACTCAGAAACTCACCCATATCAGGGTTTCCAGCATTCTCTTGAAGAAAGGTTTCAATTTCCTTTTGAAATTTTTGAACAAGTCTTCCTCCATGCATAGGAAGCTTTCTTCCCACAAGGTCAAGGGCCTGAATATGGTTGGTTCCTTCGTATATCATAGCAATACGCTCATCTCTTAAGTATTGTTCGATATTCCATTCAGTCGTATAACCGGCCCCCCCACAGACTTGCATGGCATCTGAAATATTAAGAAATCCTCTTTCAGTCAGATAGCTTTTGATGACAGGAGTAAGGAGGGAAATGATGTCTTCCGCATCCTCTCTTCTGCTCTCATCAGGATGGGAGTGGGAGATGCTGATCAATTTTCCCGTATAAAAGACAAGGCATCTCATGGCCTCATTAGTCGACTTAATGTTTAAAAGCATTCTTCTTACATCTGGGTGGACTAGAATATTATCGGCCGAGGAAGACTTGTCGACTTTATCTGGGTTTAAAGAGCGGCTTTGTTTTCTGTCTTTAGCAAAGGCCAATGCTGTTTGATAAGCAATTTCAGTGAGAGCAACACCTTCCTGGCCAACTCCTAGCCTTGCTGAGTTCATCATGACAAACATTGTCTTCATGCCTTTGTGGGGTTCTCCCATTAAATAACCTTCGGCCCCTTCTAAATTCATGACACAAGTTGGAGAAGCGTTGATTCCCAGTTTATGCTCAATGCCTCCGCAAAAGATTTTATTCCTTTCCCCATTTTCAAGCACTTTAGGAACGATAAAGGCACTAATCCCTTTAATACCAGGAGGCGCGTCGGGGAGCTTCGCTAAGACCAAATGGAGTATATTGTCAGTAAAATTATGCTCTCCAAAAGTAATCCATATCTTGGTCCCAGTCAGGCTGTATGTTTTTCCGTCCTCATTGGGAACGGCTTTTGTTGAGACGAGCCCAAGGTCTGTTCCCGCTTGGGGCTCCGTTAAGCACATGGTCCCAGAGACTTCTCCGGAAATAAGGGAGGGAAGGTACGTTTCCTTTTGCTCATCTGAACCATTCATTCTGATGGCCAGAATGAGGTCTTTTGTGAGGCCTGGACCCATAGAAAAGCTCTTATTAGTTGCAAGGACCATCTCACCAATCAAGAGACCGAGAAGGTGAGGAGCTCCACCACCACCAAACTCTTCCGGTTGAGAAAGACCACCAAAGCCATTTTCCACGTACTTTTGAAAAAGAGCGACGAACTCCTCTGGAAGTTTTACTTCATGGGTTTCCGGGTCAAAAGTGACCCCCTTCTCATCTCCAACGCTATTTAAAGGAAGGAGTTCATTAACACAAAACTTACCAGCTTCATTAAGAAGCTCTATGACCGTTTGAAGATCATATCCTGCGTACTTTTCAATGGAGCTCAGTTCATCGTAGCCGATGGCCTCTAGTATGAATTTGAACTCTTTAATGGGAGGATTGTATATTTTCATTTTTTCCCTCAATATTATTCATTTTATATAGGATACTTTTCCCTATTATTTTAACCGCTATCCTAAATTATGTCCCTAACACTTTTGTTTTGAAATAAGTTTGAACTTCTTTTTTCCAATTTTGCTTATTGAGGCGGGCCCTTATTTCATGGGAATTTGTTTATGATTTTAGGTGGTAGCTTGCTTCTTGTGAGATTTATTTATAAGTCTTAGATAATTATTGGACAGTTTTTGATAAATTACGTATGTAAAACTCATGAGTTCATTAAGTTATGTCAATAAGTCGGGAAACCATGTTTTCACTTCCCAATACCATAGAAAGCGAGGGACCTGCTGTAAAAGTAAGTGCCTTCATTGCCCTTTTGGTGCAACGATTAAGGCATATGGACTCACTTTTAAAGAAGTGACCTCGGAAAATAAAGAAGNNGCTCAGGAAATCTTGGATCACCATANAAGTAAGGNGGAGCCTGTTGAGGAAAANCCAGCCGAAGCTTTTACTATGAACCTTTTCGAAAAGGCNTTCGGGANCNCCTCGAAGGTNGANAAAGAAAAGGATATTTATCTTTTAAAGAAAGANGATTTTAATCAATTTGAACTTATTTTTTTAAAGGGGACNGTCTGCGGACTNCTTAAGAAAAAAGTNATAGGTACGGTTAAAGGAATTAAAGATTATTTTCTTCTTCCTGAGTTCTCTGATCAGGGACTCAATAAGGATCTTATTGAGTCCTTCTATAACGAAAATTAAGCATTCTCATTGAGCTCGATGCTAGCTTTTTTAAGAAGAACTTTCTTCTCTCTATAAAGCATCCCAATGGCCCTTTTGAAAGTTTGTTTGCTCATTCCAAGAAAGTATTTAATATCCCGAGGGTCACTC
The DNA here is from genome assembly GCA_002715375.1 of Halobacteriovoraceae bacterium. Lineage (GTDB taxonomy): Bacteria > Bdellovibrionota > Bacteriovoracia > Bacteriovoracales > Bacteriovoracaceae > UBA7317. The sequence continues at coordinate 13,415 of PAZA01000025.1, read as the reverse complement.
TTATCAGTCAGTGGAAGAGTTCCATTGTACTTTTCCAGAGCTTCCAAAATAGTCTTCGAACCATCCCTAAGGTTTTTCATTCCTTGGGCCTGGAGAGAAACATCGACGAGACCATCAGATCGAACCTTTTTGATGATACCTTTCGTTTTAGTCCCTAGTGTTATTTTAGAGAAAACTTCATTGTGATAAAGCATTCCCATATACTTTTCTTCGATAAGGACTTGTATACCTAAGCTGGTCTTTTTGAAGGGTAGAATATCGACAATATCTTTTTCTTGAAGATTAACGTCACTCGTCTCTGTAAAGGCACCAATTTTGGTTGTTCCATAAAGGCGGTTTGTTTCTGGTTCAAGGCAGATTCTTACCAGATGGTATTCTCCATGTTGAACTCTTACTTTTTGCTGGTTTCCAGGAACAAGAAGGTCTTTTGATATACCCCAGTCAAAAAACGCCCCAAAGTCAGTTACGTCCTTAACTCTCAAATAGGCAAATGTGTTGACTTCAGCGAAGGGGATTTCCGGAGTTGCAATTCTGCTTCCTTGGGTGTCTGTATAGACAAAAACGACGAGGGATTGGCCAACAGCGAGGTCGTTGGGGGCCATGCTCCCAGGAAGAAAGACCTCATCTCCATCGTCAGACTGTAGCGTAAAGCCTGATTTTGTCTCGTTGGCCACAAGAAGGGCCGTCTTTTTTCCTATCTCAATCATTTTTATTGATCCTTTAAAACTGTGCATCAGGAAAGTATCTTTATCCTGGTCACAAGTAAAGGAGGCCCGACACCTTTTGAAGAAATTTCAGCTCATTTTAGAAGTTCTGTCTCAAACTTTCCGGTTATTTATAACCATTGCCCTTGTATTTTCAGGCAAGAGCTCATAAACCGCCTATTTAGTGGCACCTTTTCCATTTAATGGCCCCTCTCAAGTCCTTTCCAATTTGGATAAATTCAAGAGCTGCACTGGCTTTTTTTAATCTTTTCGTTCTTAAAAGGAGGGCCGTATTGATTCTTAGATTGACGCTTTCGCCGCATTCACTCCACAAATGAGGTGTCTTTTCTTCCGGACCTATTAGAAATGATTTTAATTTTGTTTCATCGAAAGTGGCCTTAATTTTAGGGCCTCTTTTTCCTGCAAAAAAGTATTCTGCGGAAAACCTTAAAGAGGTGCCTTTTTCTAAGTTGAGATTTCCTTTAAAATTGATGTGGTCAAAGGAAATAGAAATATCTTGGGGAACTTTGACAGGAATCGAAAGTTGACAGCTTTTTCTCACGATCCTCTTCCTATCGCTTCCAATTTTTAAATGATACTCAAGGGGTTTGAAAATGATTTTTTGATCAAATTTTGGATTTTTGATTTCTGATGTTGAACCGGCGGGACAACCGCTTCCTCCATAACCAATCTTACCAATCTCTATTTGCGGTCTAATTTTTGAATCTTGTGTATTGGAATTTTGACCCAGGCTTGCATGAGTTGAGAAAGGTGCGTGGGAGAATAAAACCATCAATAGGGCCGCTTTTTGAAAAATCAGGCTTTTCTTTTTCATTTTCAATCTCCTTGGTTTTAGTTTCATTTCAGTCATTTCCCTAGATAACTATTCAATCCAGAGTGGTCAATAGAAATAGGTCAAGGTTATGGGAAAAATCGTTGATTAGAGGTGGTCATCTGGCAATACCGTTTGTTTGGCCTATGAGAAATTAGGTCCAGAATCCTTTATTTGGACTTAAAAAGAAGGTTCTTTTTACCGATTACTTAAACGATAAAAATTGCTCAAAATGAGGTTCATCCATGAGAATCCACCTTTTTACTTTACTCTCTGTATTTCTTTTAAGTTTGGAGGCTTTTTCACAAAGCCAGTATATTGAAGCAGATAGTTTAAGTCCTAGAGAAAGAAAAAAACATAAAAGCGTCATGAATGCCTCAAAAGAGGGGAATAGTTATAAATTGAGTTTTCATCTGGGCTTTATGAATGCAGCAAGTGCTAAAAGAGTTGTAAGCGCAAGGTCTGAGGGAACGACGCCTTTAAATGAAGCGGCTAAAGGCAGGCATATGAATACTGTGACGACTCTTTTGAGTTATGGAGCAGACGTCAATGTGCCTGATGAGTTTGAAAATCAAACGCCTTTAATTATTTCAACAATTGCTGGAGGCAGTGAAATCAATACACTTCTTATTCAAAAGGGAGCTGATGTAAACCATATGGATATTTATAAAAGATCGGCCATTTATTACGCCATAAAATATGATTATGTTGGAATTGTAATGGAATTGGTTAAAAAGGGTGCGAGGGTTAACGATAAAGATATTGAAGGTGTTTCTCCCTTAGAGCTTGCAAAAAAAAGTGAATTTAGAAAAATTAGGTCCATGGTCTATTCTGCAAGGACGAAGTCTCTTCCACCTAAAACTACTCCAAAAAAGTCCCTTTCAAATATTGATAAAAATAAAATAAGAAAGGCTTTGGCGAAGTTGAAAACGAGAAATAAAGTCGAAGATGAGTTAAGGAAGTGGATTACTCCCAGTCGTTTCAGAATTCAAAACCTGCCAAAAATAAAAGATCTTATTGTACGCCAAAATGCTTCCGTTAAAATTTCAAATAATTTTGATAACTCCCTTCTTCTTCAATTATCTTTTCTTATTAGAAACCTTCAAAGAGATAGAAGAGGTAATTTTGAAAAGAATAAGAAAGAACTTTTTGAGCTTCTTGAGATTGTTATTGAGCGCGGAGGGGATCCGGATAGAAAAAATAAAAGGGGCTTTTCTGCTAGAAAAATTTTCGACGAATGGAATGGAGAAGATGCTGAGACCTTAAAGCAAATTATTTCAGGTAAGGGCCCGGAAAACGAGTCTGAAGAAGAAAAAGGTATAAAAGAGGAAAGTGAAGGACCTGAAGAGAAGACTGCCGACATGCCAGGACCTGGTGATGACGATTCGGATGATGGTATTAACGAAAAAGAGTGGAAAGAAAAATGTCTTAAGGAAGCCAAAGGAAAGCAAGGTTCTAAAAATGTTTGTGAGGACGATTGGGTACTCCTTTCAAACTGTATAAAAGAAATTAAAGAGGCAGATGAAGATGCAGATATGGAGGAGGCCAAAGAAACGTGTGAAACAAAGGCAGAAGAAACGGTAAACGTTGAAGAAGTTCCTGAATTAAAAATAGAAAAGGATACCTGGTTTAATAAGTGCCTTAAAAGATTTGAAGAAAAATCGGATAAACTAACAGAAAAGCAAATCGAAGAGGGAAATAAATGGTGCCATCGGATGTTTGAGGACTTTGAGCATTGTGTGAGTAACTCGAATATTTCAAAAAGTAACGTGGAAATGAATGTGAACAGGTGCCAGGATAAAATATATGCTAAAGAGGAGAAGACGTTTCCTGCTAAAAAAAGTGAACCTGATAATCAGGGGAATGTTGACGTTGAAGAAATGATCAGTTGGAGAGGAAGTGATGATATTGAAAAAGTCGGTTTGAAAAAAGGCGATTACATTGAAATTGATTTGAATTCTAGCTTTCAGTATGGAAGGCAAGTCGGTTGGCGGACAGGTTGGGCCTTAAAATTTAAAGATATTGATAAGGATTGTAAGCCTCTTAAGCTTAGGATTAGGGGCCTGAAAATTTTCGGTCGGGTACCGGATAAGTTTGAAAAATGTGAAGGATCTATTTTTGCTTACGCTATTAAAAAACCAAAGCAGATTCAGTCTAAAGTAAGACGGATTATCTTAACGAGTGAAAGACAAGAGCCTCCGACAATCACTTTAGAAATAAGGGAAGTTGGAGGGAGAGTTCTAAACCAAATGAACTTGACTAATTTAAAACCTGGGCAATTACTTAAGCCTCTTTATTTTAAAGTTAAAAGTGCAAAGTGGAAAAGAATGAAATTTGAATTACAACCTAATTTAAAGGAAATGGATAAATGTTTCGGAAGGGGACAAAACCCTGGGCCATGGATCTCATTAACCAGAAACAATAAAAACAATAAAAAAGACCTTATTGACTACCGTGGAGGACCTGTAGGTTATGTTCAATTTGAAGAAGTGCCAAAAGTATTTTCGGGTTGTGAATTTTCCTTAAAAATGACAAACCTTGCTGGTGAGTACTCTGGACCTTTTAAGGTTAAACTAGCTTGTCCTGATTGTGAAAAGGAATCTAAAGAATCTGATTCCAAATCAAAATTTGGAAAGCTAATGGATAATAAAAGTCTTAAAAATAGAATAAATTTTAATAAGTGGCGGAATGATTCAAAGAAGAATAAAAAAAATAAGGAAGAAGTGGGCTCATCTCCTCTAAATAAAGAATTAAAAAAATATATTGATCACTCCAATTGGAATCCGGAAAAAATTAAAGAACTCGTTAGTGAAGGCGCTTCCGCCAATGTAAAAAATAGATTTGGTAACACCGTCTTGTCTATGGCCGTTATAAAAAGTAGAACAAAAGATTATAGTGATCTTATTAAATTTTTAATTGAAAATGGTGCTGATCCAACAATTAAAAACAGTAAAGGCTTTTCAGCAGAAATGTTTGCAAATAGATCAACCAATAAATCCATAAAAAAGGTGATTGAAGAAACTCTTAATGATCCAATTGTAAGAATAAAAAGAAGCCTTTTTGGTGAATGGGAAGATTGCTATAGGAATAATAAAATGATTTCTCTTTGGAGTCTTTACCCTAACTCAACACTTACTGTGAAATATTTCAATATAGAGTTAAAGCCTGGCTCAAAAGAATGTGAGGGGGCCAAAGTTACAACCGAGAAATTTAAAATGAGTGAGGGAAGCTATAAAATATCTCTTCCTGAGTCAAAGGATAGGGTGAAAGATAAAGAGGCCTTCTTTTTAGATTTCGATTTGAAAAATTCACCTATGGGGTCTGTTCAATATTTTAATACGGTAAAAATGGGAGAGCAGGGGCTCATCTTCTCTTTAGACAATAGGGGAGGGTTTCCAACAAATAAGGATTATAGGCTAAGAGAAATTTATAAAAGAAATAGAAAGCTTTGGAAGAGAAGTCAATAAAGTCATAAAAGCAGAGGGCTCGTTCTCTGCTTTTATGACTCAAGATTACTTTTTAAGGTCAAAAACCGCACTGGCAAGACATTCAAAAAATTCTTTGATATCACTTTTAGAAAGCGAGCTAAAGGCGATTCTTAAATCGTGTTTCCCTAAAGCTATGGTCCCAATATTATACTTTTCTAAAAGGTGAACCCTTAAATTTTCTGCTGAAACTTCTTTAAGTTTAAGGCACATAAAATAGCCCGAATTGTAAGGGTAGGCTTCCCAAAGATTTGTGTATTTTTCTAAGGAGGCATTCTTTTTGACTTCTCTATATCTTTCCTTAAGTATTTTTACCTTCTCTTGAATATGGTCCTCAAGCTTTTCATCCTGGAGGGCCTTAAGAAGAAGAGTTTGTCCTACGTGGGTGACATTTGAAATTCCTCCACGAATAGCTCCACCAACTTTTTTTGAAAGTGCTTCATAAGCTTCTTTTGTACCTTCTTTAATTCCAAAGGTTAAAAAGCCCACTCGAAAGCCCCAAACAAAAAGCTCTTTTGTTGGACCATCTATTTTGACGGCCAAAAGGTTTTGATGAAGGTCACAGAGAAGTCCAAAGAGCCCCTCTGGAAAACAGTTTTCTTCGTAGTTCATTCCAAAATAGGCATCGTCACAAAGAACAGTTAAGGTGCTTCCTTTTTCACATGCATTTTTTAAAATTTCTTTTATTGCGAGAGCTTCTTCTTTACTGGGGCTATAACCCGTGGGGTTATTTGGAAAGTTGAGCACAAGAAGAGTTTTTTGCCCCTCTCTTTCTTTTAGCTTATTCTCAAGACCTTTTAGATTGAAACCAAGGTCTTCGTTATACAGGGGAAAGGTTTCAAAAGTTGCTCCGCTTTTTACACTCCACATCAGTTTATAATTTCCCCAGATCTTATCAGGAGTTAGAATAGTGTCTCCACTGTTAAGAAATAAATCCCCAATTAAAGAGAGGCCATGGGTAAGTCCACTTGTCACAACGGGTAGAGATAAGGAGGCTTCTTTAAGGAGTGGATTTAGTGAACGCTGTCTTTGTGCCCATAGTTGACGAAGGTCCTGCCTACCTGGAGAAGGAGCATAGGGATAAAGGTCACTAGGCGTAAGTTCAGGACTAAAAAGCTTTTGTATAGAGTCAAGAAAAAGGGGACCATTTTTGTCTTTTGCTATTCCAATCGTGGCATTAAACTTTGTTGCTTTTTCTTTCGCTTCGGCCGTTTGGCTTATGATTCCTTTGGGGAAGTAGATCCTTTTACCGTAATCAGAAAGCATTGATAGGATCGCAGGTGAGGACTTTTCAAGGGTTCCGTTTAATTCTTTGGCCAATTCATTCATGATTTTTAGTCTACCTTGTGTGTTTATTTGTGAAAAACAATATGATTTTTGACTAAGGACTCCGTTTCGAGGACTTTTTTTTTTTGGTATACTAATCTCAGTTTATTCAAAGGTCAAAAGAGGAGAGAGAACTGAAGCAAATCCAGCGTTTGTTACCAGATAAGGCTTTCCCTGAGTATGCTTTTTTGCCAGGTCATAACCCACACCCTAATAAAGAGGGGGGGCACTCCTATGGGGTTCCTGAAGTTGAACCATTACCTCTTGATAGCGATTTTCCTTTCAGGTCTGAAGAGTACCTGTTTTCTCTAGATCTTTATAATTTTGGCTTTTATTGGGAGAGTCATGTTGGTTTTGAGGCTCTTTGGAACAAAGCGGGGCGGACAGGTTTTATTGCGGACTTTTTAAAGGCGCTTATAAAGCTTGGGGCCGCTGGAATAAAAGCCCGTTTAAAATTGGAAAAGGCATTTGAAGGACATTTGGAGCGAGGCTATGAGCTTTTTAAGGCCATTCAGGTGAACCATCCTTTAGTGGCCGGTTTTTGTGTCGATGACCTTTTAAAATACACGAGCAATTTAAGGGAAAAGCTATCTTACTACATGGATTTGAGTTCAAGCGGAAATAATATTCTTTTTCCTCCACTCATTCCTGACGAGGCAATAAAGTGGAAGAAAAAGAGTTAATTGTTTCAATTACGAATATTTTCATGTGCCTTTGTTTCACGACCTTCTTTTTTAGAAGGAAAGAGGTAGATGAATATCATAAAAAAGATTTTGATTTCTTTGCACCACTAGGAATGATAACAACTTTAATGGGCTTTTTTTATCACTACCTTAGGAGTACGGGAAAAACAGTTTCAGAAACTCAGCTTTTATGGGATTTTATTCTTTATACAACTGTCTTCATGAGCTTTTTTTATACTGCTATTTCAGTAAAAATTTTTTCGTCTTCTGAAAAGGTCCTCTATGGATGGAGGCTCTTTTGTAAAATAAAAGCCGTTCTATTTATCTTCCTTCAATATAATATCCAATCCGTGAAGGTTTATTTTAAAGAAGCTGAGATTGTTATTTTTCTTATAAGTAGCCTTCTTCCGGTTTGCTACCTTTTTATTGGGTTTCTTTGTCATTGGAAAAATAAAAAATACCACTTTATTGGATTAGCTTCTTTTCTCTATCTTTTAAGTGTTGTGAATAGACTTTTTGGTGGGGATCTTAATTATATTTTTAATGGAAATAGCTTGATGCATTTTGGAATTATAATTTTATTAACGGCCGTTTTTTATCATATTAAGAAAAAGGAAATAAGAGTATGAGTGAGAGGAAGATGTTTCGTTGCTCAAAATGTGGTAATGAAGAGTATTATTGCAATTTAAGAAAGCATATTATTGTCGTTGTAGATGGGAGCAATAAGTTTCTTAAGGAACATAAGGAAGTTAAGAACAGTTACAATGATGAAGAGCCTTATGGCCCTTATGAGTGCACAAATTGTGGGATGCTTTACAACGAACTTAATGATTAAAAAGGTGAGTGTGAGATTTATACACTTTGACCTGCAATTGTTCCACTGGCCCAGGCCCACTGGAAGTTATAACCACCTAATTGACCCGTTACATCGAGGACTTCACCAACAAAATAAAGCCCTTTTTGGAGTTGGCTTTCCATTGTTTGAGGAGAAACTTCTTTTGTTTCAACCCCTCCCGCAGTCGCTTCGGCTTTTCTAAAACCTTCCGTTCCATCAGGAATAAAGGTATATCTAAAAAGTACCTCCAAAACTTTCTGGCGCTCTTTTTTTGATGTTTCCTGAATCTTTTTATCAGAAGTTAGACCAAGGTCATTAAGGAAAACTTCGAGACATTTTTTAGGAAGCTTTTCTTTAAGTAATGCTCCAAATGTGGTTCGGTTTCCTGGTTTTAAAAAAGATTGCTTCAGTTCCTCTTCCTCCATGCTTGGAACCCAATTTATAGTAACTTTATCTCCTTTTTTCCAAAAAAGAGAAGATTTTAAGATGGCAGGACCACTAAGCCCTTTGTGCGTAAAAAGGACATCTTCAAAAACAGTTTTTTTTCCAACTTTGACAACCGCTTTTAAGCTCTGGCCCCTTAAATTCAACTTTGTAATGGTTTGAGATGTAAAAGGAACAAGGACTGGTCTTGGCTCTATTATGGTGTGCCCAAATTGTTTGGCCACTCTATGACCCCAATCACTGGCCCCAATGCTAGGAAGAGAAAGGCCACCAGTCGCGATAATAAGTTTTTGGGCCCGAAATAAGGACTGTTCATTTTTAACTTCGTAAAGGCCACCTTTATACGAAACCGAAAGGTTCTTTTGCCCAAAAAACTTTTGAACGCCCTCTCCTTTTGGAAGAGTACACTCCTTAAGAAGTAATTCGAGTATATGTGATGAACTCTTTTTACAAAAAAGCTGACCAAGTGTTTTTTCATAAAAGGGGATTCTATGCTTTTTAACGAGGTCTATAAAGTGATGGGGCCTATAGCTTGCTAGAGGTTTTTTAAAAAAGTTCTTTCCATTTGATTGATAGAAATGAGGGCCTTCGTGAATATTTGTAAAGTTACAACGGCCGCCACCGGAAATAAGGATTTTTTTTCCCGGAGTTTTGTTATGGTCTATAAGGGCCACTTTTTGGCCCCTTTTAACTGCTGTCGCTGCGGCCATAAGGCCCGCAGCTCCGGCACCAATAATTAAAACATCAAAGGTCATTTCACTCATTGAAGCCCTAAGTACTCATCATATGTTGTGTATTTATCATCTTTGATTGATCCTTTTTGGCTAAGATCGATGATCCTATTGGCAACTGTTTGAATGAATTCATGGTCGTGACTTGTAAAGAGGATTGTTCCTACAAAGTTTGTAAGGCCATCGTTGACGGCCGTAATACTTTCCAGGTCAAGGTGGTTAGTTGGTCCATCAAAGATCAGAACATTCGCTCCTGAGAGCATCATTTTAGAAAGCATACACCTTACTTTTTCTCCACCGGAAAGTACGTTTGTTTTTTTAAGCGCCTCTTCTCCGGAAAAAAGCATTTTTCCTAAAAAGCCTCTAATAAAAGACTCATCTTTATCTGTAGAGTATTGGCGTAGCCAATCCACCAGATTGTATTTGCCATCTTCAAAGTACTGAGAATTATCTGTAGGGAAGTAGGATCTTGTTGTCGTGACTCCCCATGAAAAGGAGCCGCTATCCGCTTCCATTTCTCCATTTAAAATTTGAAAGAGGGTTGTTTTAGCAAGGTCATTGGCCCCTAGAAAAATAACCTTGTCACCTTTTCTTATTTCGAAATTTAAGTTGTCTAGGACTTTTTCCCCATCAATAGTTTTTGTTAAACCTTCAACTTTAAGCATATCTTTACCTGCTTCTCTGTTGGGTTTAAAGTGGACGTAAGGATACTTTCGACTTGAAACAGGGAGGTCTTTAAGTTCAAGTTTTTCAAGTTGGTTTTTTCTGGCTGTTGCTTGTTTTGACTTGGAAGCATTAGCACTAAAACGTTGAATAAAGGATTTCAGCTCCTTTACCTTTTCTTCCATTTTTTTATTCTCATTTGAACGTAGCCTTTGAGCTATTTCGCTAGATTTTCTCCAGAAGTCGTAATTACCGGCAAAAATAGTTATTTTTCCAAAGTCGATATCAGCTGTATGAGTGCAAACTTTATTAAGGAAATGCCGGTCATGGGAAACTACGATGACTGTATTTTCAAAATCGAGAAGAAAGTTTTCAAGCCATTCAATGGCCTTAATATCAAGGTGGTTGGTTGGCTCATCCAGTAGAAGAACGTCTGGTTTTCCTATAAGTGCCTGGGCCAAAAGTACCTTAACTTTTTCACTTCCAGTTAAGTCTTTCATTAATTTATTGTGAGAGTCTGTATTTATCCCAAGTCCTGCTAAAAGGATTCCCGCTTCACTTTCAGCTTCCCAACCATTAAGCTCCGCGAATTTGTCCTCAAGCTCAGCCGCTCTAAGACCATCTTCATCAGAAAAGTCTTCTTTAAGGTAGATTGCGTTTTTTTCCTGCATAATTTTGTAGAGGGTTTCATTCCCCATAAGAACTGTTTCCAGGACGGGAGATTCGTCGAAGGCAAAATGGTCCTGCTTTAAGCATGAGAGTCGATGGTTTGGAGGCATATCAACTGTACCGGTTTGTGGTTCTATTTCTCCAGAAAGAAGCTTCACAAAAGTTGATTTTCCAGCTCCATTAGCACCAATAAGCCCATAGCAATTCCCGTTAGAAAACTTAATATTAACGCTCTCAAAAAGCTTTCTACCGCCAAAGCTAAGTCCTACATTCGAAGTTGAAATCATAGAATGTCCCCCAAAGTCTTAAATTCTAATAATGGTTTTAAATAAATTGACTAAACTAGGCGAATTTAACTTCCTTAACACTTGGGGTCAATGGCAAAATGTGAAGCGGATAGAAAAGAGAGGTGTGTCGGTGTTACTATAGGGGGAATCAGTAATATTTATTGACTTTTTTCGCTAAATTGGGAGGAAAAGACTTTGGCAAAAATACTTGTCGTTGAAGATTCAGATGCTGTGCGTGCCAAAATGAGGCATTACCTAGAAGAAAATGGAGGGCATAGTGTTTTAGAAGCAACTGATGGTGCTAATGGCTTAGATATTCTTAAGGAGAACCCTGATATTGACCTGATATTTTGTGATGTCAATATGCCTGTTATGGATGGAATCGCTTTTGCTCAGACTATGTGTAACGAGGAACTTTTTAAAGACATCCCCCTCGTGTTTTGTACGACAGAATCGGCTTCTGCTGTCAAAAAAGAGATAAGAAATCTTGGAATCAAAGCCCGCTATATTATGAAGCCAGTCACTGAAAATAGCCTTGTCGTAACCTTAAAAAGCGTTTTTGGTTAGAAGAAAAATTTTATCCTTTTATTTTAAAGCCCTTTTTTATGAGAAAATCCCTCACTTTATCTCTTTGATCGCCTTGTATTTCAAGGGTTGATTCCTTTTGACTTCCACCTGTGCCACAAAGGTTTTTAAGCTCTTTAAGAAGTTTTTTGAAGTAGGGGGGGTTATCTGGAATTTCGTAGATAACGGTGACTGCTTTTCCTCCACGTCCTTTTTTTTCGATACGAAGCTTTAAGCAGATTTCAGTGGGCTTAATGTCGGGAAAGCCATTTTTGGACTTTTTATCCTTTTTTCCTTTTTTATGAATAAGGTTTTTACCCGAACCATCAACACTATAAACAATTTCGTTTTCTTCTTCGTTAGATGAGGTCATTCACCGGCCCTTAATAATTTCAAGTGCTTGAGCTTGCTGTCTGGCCTATGTCTTAACAGGTTGAGGCAAAGACTTAGCACTAGTTTTTTCTTTCAATGTTAAAATATTTTTAACAAGGGGATAAAAGATAATGCAACTTAAAAAGAAGGTCCTGAGTTTTATATTCATCTTTTTGGTTTTTATGGGAGGTTCTGCGGTGAGCGAAGAGAACCCTCCTTTTAAGCTTATTCTCAAAGATGGGCCCTTTGAAGTCCGCTATTATCCTAAAATGATTGTTGCAAGTGCTGTAACGGAGGAAGGCGATAATTCCTTGTTTAGGACACTTGCAGGTTATATTTTTGGCGGTAATAAATCAGAGAAACGAATTCCCATGACAGCTCCTGTTTTTATGAAAAATAAGAAGGGTAGGAATTGGATGATGTTTTTTATGCCTTCGAGTTATACCCTTAAATCCTTACCGAAGCCTATAGACCCTAAAGTTAAATTGGGAACTTTTCATTTAGGGAAGGTCGCGGTTCTTCGTTATAGCGGTTTAAATCCCAGAAGTAAGAGATTGGAAAAAGTAGAGGAACTCTTAGAGTGGACAAAGAAGAAGGGGATTAATGTGATTGGCAAGGACTCTATTGCAGCAGGCTATGATTCTCCATGGACTTTTCCCTGGAATAGAAGGAATGAGGTTTTTGTTTCTGTAAAGTAGAGGCCATTAGCGACCATAGATATCTTCAAGTCTGACAATATCGTCTTCACCTAAATAGTCGCCGACTTGAATCTCTATAATCATCGCGTCTGTTTCTGTAGGGTTTTCAATACGGTGAATTTCTTCCTTCTCAATGAAAATATGATCATTTAGCGATTTTAGGGCTTTTGTATCACCTTTTGTAACAAGAACAGAGCCCTTGACTACAACCCAGTGCTCTGAGCGGTGGAAGTGTTTTTGAAGGGAGAGCTTTCCCTTAGGGTGAACGCAGATAACTTTACACTGGAATGAGTGGTCCATCGTAAGCGTTTTATAATAACCCCAAGGCCTTTTGTATGTTATACCAATTTTATTAAGATTGTCTTCCATTCTAATACTTTATTCCCCATTAAAGGATCCTAATAATTATGCAGGGAAAAGAACGCACTTATCAGTCGAAACAGAATGACATAAAGGCATTGAGCTGTCATTGTGTTTTTGGAATCTAGAGAGAGATGGTATTTAAAGTTTTTTATTTTTCAATGGAGGATTAAGCTTGTTTGAGTTTATAATGCGTATTTCAGGGCCAACTATGTTTCGAGGCGTGTTATGACTTTTGGCGTCAGCTTTCCATCCACTTTTAAGCCAGTGGAGTCCTTTGATGAAGAGGAATCTAAAAATTTAAAAGACACTTGGCGGTTGTTCAAAGAAACAATTGCCTCTGACGAAGTTGGCTTTTTCTACGCAAACAGCAACAAAGAACTGAGGGAAGACTCAAAAAGGGTCTTTGAGAAGTTTAAGCACAAAGAATATTTTGTTCATGTTGGCATTGGGGGCAGCTCCTTAGGTTCTTCCACATTAGTTGAAGCCCTTGGTAAAAATGATAAAAAGAAGAAGATTTTTTTTCTGGATAATATCGACCCTGAGGAGACCTACGACCTCCTAAATTCTATAAACTTGAAAGAAACGTTATTTTATTTTGTTTCAAAATCTGGGGGAACAGCCGAAACTTCGGCAATCTTTTCTCTGGTTTTAAATCAATTAAGTCAGGAAGGAATTGATAAAGAGGAATGGAAAGATTCCATTGTTTGTGCGACAGACCCCAATTCCGGCGCCCTTAGGGATTTAGTCAACCGTTACAAG
>PAZA01000024.1 GCA_002715375.1 Halobacteriovoraceae bacterium | reverse complement strand
GGACCGCTAGGGGTCTAAAGTTTAAGAAAGCTTTTGAAAAGAAGCTTTCAGTTTTGTCACTAATTCATCGGCTTCACTCTTTGAGATCCCTAGAGATGGAGCGATCCTAATGACGTTTCCGTAAAGGCCACCTTTACCAATAAGGAGTCCTTCGCCTTTTGAAAGCTCCATTAAAAGAGCTGCTTCGTTAGCCGCTGGTTCTTTTGTCTTTCTATCTTTGACAAGTTCAAGACCTAGCATGAGGCCTCGCCCTCTCACATCGCCAATAACAGGAAAATCTTTTTGAAGATCTTTAAAAGCTTCTTTTAAATAATTCCCCATGACTTTTGAATTTTCAATAAGGTTATCATTCAAAACGATATCAACGACCTCAGAAGCTTGCATCGCTTGATAGGGATCCCCTCCAAAAGTATTAAAGTGGAGCTTCCCTTTCATCGCTTCAGCAATTTCATCCTTAGCAATCACAGCACCAACCGGAGCTCCATTACCAATCCCTTTGGCCATAGTAATAAGATCAGGAGTCACACCAGACTCTTCAATAGCAAAAAAGTGCTTACCGGTTCTACCAACCCCTGCCTGGACTTCATCAGAGATGTATAAACCACCATAGCTTTTCACAATTTCGTGAACTCTTTTATGGTATTGCACCGGAGGATCAATGAAACCACCAACACCCATAACAGGCTCTGCAATAAAAGCTGCAATTTTCCCATGGGTTGTCGTTTCGATAACATTTTTCACATCTTCAGCACATTCCATGTGGCAACCATTTTTGCTATTAAAAGGGCACCGGTAGCAATAAGGCGCCATAGCATGAACAACGGAAGCTTGAGGTTGTGCCGGATATTTCCACGTCCCATGACCACATAGGGCAAGTGGAACATTGGTTCCACCATGGTAGCCGTGACGGAGAGAAACAACCATTTGCTCACCGGTTGCAACGCGAGCACTCATAATGGCCATTTCGTTAGCTTCAGAACCAGAGTTCGTGAAGTAGCATTTGTTTAAACCATCAGGAGCAACATCAGAGATTTTCTTTCCAAGCTCGGCCATATATTGGGAAAGATAAAGAAAAGTCGTGTGCTGAATAGCATCTTCAGCAATCATCGCTTTCATCTTCTCTTTAATTCGAGGATGATTATGTCCTACTGAAATAGAAACAATCCCACCTATTACATCAAGGTATTGTTTCCCTTGATTATCCCATACATAAGACCCACTTGCTCTTACGAGTTGAATGGGGTCTTTGTAGTAAGGTACTTTTGTTGGATAAAGATGGGCCTTTCTAAGGCCCATTATTTCTTCGTTTTCCATTTAAAACTCCAAAAGAATGTTGATTAGAGATTCGTCAACTGAGTGTAAGTCTCTGGTCTTCTATCTCTATAAAATTGCCAGAGGTCTCTTACTTCTTTAATCATATCCATATCGAGTTCAGCGACGAGGAGCTCATCTTTGTCTCTACTCGCTTCAGCGATAATTTGCCCTCTTGGGTTACAGAAATAACTTTGCCCATAAAATTCACCAATATTCCATGGAGCTTCAGTTCCAACTCTGTTGATGGCCGCAATATAATAGCCATTAGCAACGGCGTGAGCAGGCTGCTCTAGTTTCCATAGGTATTCACTTAAACCTGCCACAGTAGCAGATGGGTTAAAGACAATTTCAGCTCCACTTAGGCCAAGACATCTTGCTCCATCTGGGAAATGACGGTCATAACAAATATAAACACCAACGGTTGCATACTTAGTTTTGAAAACTGGGTAGTTTGTATTTCCTGGTTTGAAAAAGAATTTTTCCCAAAAGCCAGCAACCTGAGGAATATGATTCTTTCTATACTTACCAAGGTAAGTTCCATCAGCATCGATAACAGCTGCAGTATTATAATAAACACCAGGCATTTCTTCTTCATAGATAGGAACAATGATGACCATTTTGTGCTTTTTGGCCATTTCCATCATCTTTTGAGTTGTTGGGCCTTCAGGAATTCTTTCCGCCAATCCATACCATTTGGAATCTTGTGAAGGACAAAAGTAAGGTCCAGTAAACACTTCTTGAAAGCAAAGAATTTGAACACCTTTTTTACCGGCTTCTTCAATAAGAGGTATATGGGCGTCTAACATTCCCTTCCTATGATCTTCACAAGAGGCTTCCGTTGGAACTTTATTGGCCATTTGAATAACAGCCGATTTAACAATTCTTTTTTTATTTTCTGACATTCTTTTCTCCTTAACTTTCACTTTTTATTTTTTCAATTTTGTATTTTTTTTATTCTATTTCTCTGCCTCACGCTATTTTAGGAATTACTCACTTTTCCATACTGGAGAAACAGCATCATTCATTCCTTCAACATACCAACGAGTCATTGTCGTATGCTTTTCTGTAAAAAATTCGACAGAGCTTTTCCCATGAACTTTTACATCTCCAAAAAAGGAATCTTTCGAACCACCGAAACTAAAGAAGGCCATTGGAGCCGGAACGCCTAAGTTAACTCCAACCATTGATGGTGCCACCTCAGCAACAAACTTTCTAGCAGCGCCTCCATTGGAAGTAAAAATCGATGTTGTATTGGCATAGTTTGAGGAGTTAAGGATTTCGATCGCTTCATCCAGTGTCCCAACTTGCATTAAACCAATAACAGGTCCAAAAATTTCTTTTTGGGCCATTGTTGTCCCTGGCTTAACTTTATCCAAAACCGTAGGGGCCAGGAAATAACCTTTAGCTTCAGTTTTTGGATTTCTTCCATCTACAAGAAGCTCAGCCCCTTCACTTAATGCGGTCTCAATATCCTGTTCGATCCTTGACTTAGCCTCAGCACTAATGACTGGGCCAAGTGTTGTTTTTGCATCGAGGCCATTTCCTACAACAACCTGACTAACTTCTTTAAGAACCTGCTCCTTCAATTTGTCGTAGGCTTCACCAACGCCAACAAGAACTGAACCGGCCAGACACCTTTCTCCTGCGCAACCAAGACAAGAGTCGACCATGGCCGCGACAGATTGTTCAATAGGAGCATCTGGTAACATAACAATATAATTTTTAGCTCCACCTAAAGCTTGAACTCTTTTTCCATTGTGAGAACCTTTTTGGTAAACATACTTTGCGACTGGCGTAGATCCAACAAAGTTTATACCCTCTATATCTTCATGATCGAGAAGCCCGTTAACGACATCCTTTCCACCATGAACCATATTAAGAACATCCTTAGGCAAACCAATTTGTTGAATAAGTTCAAAAATCTTCATTTGAGTTAAGGGAACTCTTTCTGAAGGCTTTAAAACGTAGGTGTTTCCCGAAGCAATAGCAAAAGGCCAAAACCAAAAAGGGACCATGGATGGAAAGTTAAAAGGTGTTATTCCACCAAAAACGCCTAAAGGTCTTCTTGTGACGTGGCAGTCAATATCCCGCGCGATATTATCCAAGTTTTCACCTTGCATAATGGTAGGCATGCCGGTTGCCACTTCAACCATTTGAATACCACGAAGGATATCACCCTTCGCTTCTTTAAATGTCTTACCATGTTCTTTGACAATAAGTGTAGCAATCTCATCGACGTGTTCATCAAGAAGAACTTTAAGCTTAAAAAGAGGTTGAACACGATCAACAACAGGAACTTTGCTCCAAGTCTTAAAAGCTTCCTTAGCTGCTTTAACAGCTTCGTCCACGTCTTCTCTCGTACCAAGAGGAGTTTGTCCTAATGATTCCAGAGTAGCAGGATTGATAATATCTAATTTTTCCTTCGCTTTCGATTCTACAAAAGCTCCATTTACATAATTTTTTAAAAAGCCACTCATGACAAAGTCCTCCTTTGGCATCCTAAAATTAAATTTGGACCAAAAACCTTAATGATTTTAAAAGGGGGTGTCAAAACTTTTATTTAACTTAGCAAGGAATCAAATTATCTAGTTCACTAAACATTAACTAAAGGTATTGGATAATTGACTTTCCTCAGGAAATTATTTTTGAATCTTATTTAAGATGTCTTATAAAGATTTTACGATTCTATTATCTCTTTAAACTTATCTCCAAGCTCGTTAACAAGTTTAGAAAAGGAATCTTCATCATTCACCACATGCGTAGCAAAACTTTTCGAGGGAAGAATTAAATCTTGATGAATTTTTTCAGCAGATTCATTAAACTCTTTCTCTACTTGCTCTTTAGGAAAACCTCTTTCAATCGTGTCACGCTTAATTCTTCTTTGAAGTCTTTCTTCAGTTGGAAAGTCTAAGAATACACTTTCATCTAAAGCACCTCGAATTTCTTCCCAGTGCAAAAGAAAACTTCCTTCTAAGATAAGAATTTTTTTTGACTCCAAGTCTTCCATAAAGGGCATGAGTGATCTTGTTGCAACATCAAAAACTGGTAACTCCACCATGAGGCCCATTTTAAGTTCATAAAGAGCAAACCTCATTTTATCGTTATCGATGGACTCAGGAAATTCAAAACGCTCCTTGTCAAATTTCTCATGATAAAAATTGTCCTGCGAAAATAAAGAGCAGTTGTCTTCTCCTAATATCTTGGCCAAAGCAGTAACAAATGCTGACTTACCAGAACAACTGCCTCCGCAAACACCAAATAGATAATTTCCTTCCTTATCCCTTTTCTTTCTTTTTTTCTTTTCAGCACTCATACAAATTTTCCCCAAAGTAAAAATTTTTTCTTTTATTTTCTCGTCAAAGTGAACTATTGGCCAGAAATTACTCAAAGCACTTAAGTGACTAAGCTTCTCAGGTTTTCTTGAAGCAATAAAAAATTCTGATTGCCATAAGGATGATTTGATACCAGAATGTTTAGATGAAAACCGACCAAATCCAAAATGTTATTCCCTTTCCCAAAAAAATTTCGACTGAGGAAAACGATAAAATTCTTTTTAATAATAACAAAGAGCTTAGGAAGTACTCATTCAAAATTATACTAGACCATCTTTTTAATAAAGCTTGCAAAGAAATTGACGATGGCCAGGGGGAATCTCTCTACAACCTTCTTACAACTTTATCGAAGAAATTAGAAAATGATCCCTATGACAAAAAAAAGATATTGGAAAAAATCTTGTGGGATTTACAAAATAAAAAAATCTTTCATTAAAGTGCAAATGAACCTTTAAGCCTCAAAACATTTTTCTTTTTTGATTAAGCTCATAGCTATTTTTACACCATCGACAGCAGCCGAAGTAATCCCACCCGCGTGACCTGCGCCTTCTCCGCAAGGATAGAGACCTTCATGAGAAGGAGATTCCAAAGTTTCTTTGTCCCTTTCAATTGTAACAGGTGAACTTGTTCTAGTTTCGGGGGCTATAAGAAGAGCATCATCAAAACAAAAGCCTCCAAGAGATTTTTCAAACGACTGAAAAGACTCATGAAGATGTTCAACAACAAAGTTTGGAAGAACTTGATTCATGGATAATGGAAATAACCCAGAAGGGGTAGAAGTTTTGGAAAGTTTATTGAGAGATTGCTTCTGGTCCAGAAAATCTTTTAGCCTTTGAGCTGGTAATTCCTTTCCAGATGCTTTCTCTTTAGAAAAAGAAAAAGCTCTTTTTTCAATCTCTCTTTGAAAGTGGAGTCCTTCAAGTGGACCTTTTGAAGTACTAAAATCCTTACCAGCCTTTACAGAAACAACCAGGGCCGAATTAGACCACCTGGAATTTCTTGCATAGTTACTCATTCCATTAACAACAATGCCATCTTCTTCCGTACCAGAAGAAAGAACGTAACCACCAGGACACATACAAAAACTATAAGTTCCTTTTTGAGTGCTGGAATTATGATAACTAAGTCGGTATCGAGCAGATCCCAAACTTTTTTCTTCTGCGAATTTTCCTAGCTGAATATGATCAATGAGTTTTCTTGGATGTTCAATCCTGACGCCTACAGCGAAGTCCTTCGACTTCATACTAACTCCCAAATCATTGAGATGGGAAAACATGTCCTGAGGAGAATGTCCCGTAGCTAACACAACGTGGGAAGAGTAAAATCGCTTCCCATTAGAAAGCTCAACGCCCTCTGTTTTTCCGTTTTTATCAACAAGTATTTTTTCTACTTTTGAGTTGTAAAAAATTTTACATTTTTTTTCTTTTAAATAATCAGTTAACTTCGAAATAAGGTTTCTTATTTTATTTGAACCCAAATGAGGATTTGAAATATACGCTGTTTCTTCAGGAGCTCCAAAAGTAACAAAACGTTTCATCACGTATTTTACAAAAGGAGATTTTATTCTTGTTATTAGTTTTCCATCACTAAATAAACCAGCTCCTCCTTCTCCATAACAGACGTTATTTTCTTTATCAAACTCACCATAACGCCAAAACCTTGCAATTTTTTTCATTCTATTGTGAGCAGCTTCCCCTCTTTCAAAGATCAAAGAAGGTATGCCATACTCAGCAAGCCTAAGGGCACAAAAGAGACCTCCAGGTCCAGCCCCTATAATAATGGGCGGATTTTTAAAAGGACCTAAATCAGGAAAAGTTTCCTGGTAAGAGCTAAAAGTCTCACCCTCTTTAATACACTCAATAATATAATGATACTTCGGCCCTTTACCTCTATTAGCACCTCTAGCATCTAAGGATTTTGACAAAACCCTATAATCTACCCATTTAGGGCACTTCTTAGTAAGAGCTGCTTCTATATCCTCTGAATAAGGTAAAGTAATTGAAATTTTATTGCCCATAGCTTTAGCGTCTACCACCTCCATCAAAAAAGTGTCCAGAGCAAAAAGAAAAGCTGTAATTTTTCATGGGGCTTATGCCAGAAAAAATCCCCACTCCATTTGAAATATTGACCCGAATTCAAACGCTAAAAACCCAATGAAATCGTATATTTAAACATTCTTCATTCCTTCAGGAGTGACCACTAATCTATAATAGATCAAAAGAGTCATAAACATAAAGAATTGATGTTTTATGCCGAAGAAACCTATTAAGCCCCATGCTTATAAAGGTCGCTAAAAGCTCTTTGAAGCAAAGTAAGGAGTTCTTCGTTTTGGTTGAAAAAGCACGAATTCGTGTTCACCTTTTTCTTCAAAGCTTCCTTTTATTAGGTCTCCTTTCCTGTGTTGTTCAAGAGCCACGAGACCTTAGAAAAACAAAATACTTCGCCAAGAAAAAGCCTGTTGGTAAACCAATGTATGGAACTCAAACACAAACCTTCTTTCAAGAGGGAAGCAATACTTCTGCAACAAGAATAATCCTCCAAGATAACCTTCTTGACGGATTCTATATGAGAGGCCAAGAAGTCCACGATCATATCCTCAAAAGTTCAAACTCCATGAAGTGTATGGCCGTTCACTTTAGCGCCTCAGATAATAGTTCCATTGATGGTCTTGAAAAGGCCCTCATTTTAGCGGCTTTTCCACAATCATTTTTAAATTTTTCTAATAATACAAGAGAATGGTATTATTTGTTTAAAGTAACTCAATCTACAGAAAACTCCAATTTTTGCGGTACTGGTGCAGGTGTCTACACTAGCGCAAATAAATCTTATTCGTTTCAATCAATCACTTCGAATTTCAGAGGTTCTTTTATAATTGGAAAGACAGTACAGCTTTTTGATACTAATGGAACAAAAGTAACAGCTATTAACAGTACAAACTTAAGTCTTCAGATTAATAAAGTCTCTTCCGTAGAAAACCCTCTAACAAAAACTTGTAGTGATTCCTCTTTTTGTCAAAGCCTTGGGTTTGACTGCTGTTCAGGCGGAACGTGCGTAAAAGATGGTCAAAAAAAATCCGGCAACTTTGAAAATGAACCAGATTACCTTCAGTCTGTACAAGATATTTTGGCAAATTCAAGCAATTATAAATTATACCCACAGTACTATCATGTTTGTACAGAGAACCCTATAGATTATGGTGGAGGAAGTGGTACAGGCTCAACTCTTGACCCTTATGATGAAAAAGAAAAAAGACTAACCATGCTTAAAGAACTTTATGACTGTATTACTCCCATGGATCAAGACTCAACAGGTGATGATGACAGTGTAGGAGAAATGGGTATTTGTACTAAGGAAGTCGAAAATGTATCAACAAACCAAAACTATCCCAATTTTTCAACGGGTGGGGATGATAGAAATTTTTCCACAACCTATTCTGGTACCGGTACACTTTCAAGTCATAGTATTTTTGAAATCATTCATGCAGGAGAAAAGTTATTTTCCGATGGTAATACCCTTCAAACCGGATTTACTATCGGTGCTGGTAATGACAATTTAAACGATGTAGTAAGTGTGAACCTCACTCATGCCAAGGCAAGTAACGCCCCTGACGATACATTAAAGATCCGCTATAAAATTGATGGAAGCTGCCAAAAAATAAATAACAGTTTGGCAAAGTGCTATAAAATATATATTCAAGGCCAGAATAAAAACAAAATAACTGATCACTTTCCAGCTTCTAATTCCTTTAAGATTCCTCACTATGCTGATGTGAATAGGAGCATCAAGGTTGAAGTAAACAATATTAACAAAATTAAAAACTTCGATTGGACTTTGCAAACGACATCCCCAGCCGAAGTTCTCTTTTCTGGAAATACACTTCAGGTTTACGATACTCAAAAAGTTAAAATCACTTTTTTTGTTGATCTTAATACCTACAATGTACTTCAAGCCAAGCAAACTGCCCTGAATAAGGTTGGTGAAATTTGCCAGTGTAGTGGATCTAATTGTGGTTTAAGAAAAGTTTTTAATACGGCAATGGACATTGTAGATTACGCATGTGTTTATCAAGAACCGGATGCTCCTACACTTAATCCACCGGAATGGTTCTTTATAAGTTCAAAAAGAACCCCTCACAGGTACTTTGATAACATTGGATCCTACCATAAAGACATAAGCTCAACGACCCCATCTCAGGAAGGCAATTCCTTTACTTATACAAACAACGATTTACTTAAACCAAATAATATTTCCTCTTATATAGGGTTTAATGAAATTTATGGTTCTTATTCAGTAGCTCCAGCAAGCTCTAAGCCATCAATGGAAATTCCTGTTACTTTTAACCAGACATATGATTTGTGGATTGAACAAGGCTCTTTTTCATCTTGTTTGAACTGTGGAAGCGAATACTATTCAAATATCTCCAGACTTTTTCCAAATAACTTTGATTACAAGGGAGGTGGTTATCTTCCTCATCCAACAAATACAAACAAATTTATTTCCAATCCGGATCATGCAAGAGCCGATGACCACTTATTTGGGAGGGCCTGCTTTGTTCCTGCCACAATGATTCCCTGGACCCATAAACCACTTTCAGATCCACAACAACAAAGGTTAAACCGATTAGCGGCTCAACACTTTCTTTTCGCTAACGGATATCAAAGAGACTGGTATGGTTTTGATTATGGCTCTATCATTGGTTCATTTGATGGCGTACGTTGGTTTTCAATTGGAAATCAAAGAAGAATTAAAGCTACATCTAATAAACTTTTTATTGCCATCAATGCTTATTTTGGAGATCTCACCACGGAAAGCTCTTTTAGACTACTTATTACTTTACCTTCTAACGTAAACGGCTCTGAGCCTAATGCCAAACAAGATATAGAAAGCGACGGAGCCCAATGCCAAAATTATCATACTTGCGTCTCTGACGCCGACTGTATCACTCAACTTGGATGGGAATACTCATGCCAATCTATTTCGCAAATTCGTACAAATTGGCCTCAATTTGACCAAAATGCTGAAGAAAAGCCAAGCTCAATCTCAAGTATGGAAATCCTCAAAAATATTCTGGGTAACCTTGGTGGGTCGATGAAAAGATGTGTGTATCGAGGAAGAGGTGCTCCCTGTAAAAAAGATTATAAATTAACCAACTCTGCAACAAGCTATAGTGGTAACACAGAATTAGGACTTCATGCATGCAACCCTAACTTTTATTGCCAAAATTTTATTGACGGAGTTCCCGTTCAAAAATTCAATAACAAAATAGCCCGTTATGGAAAATCGATTAAAACTCAAAATGCAAATTCTACTGATGGACAAAGTGATGCGAACACTTTTGGGTTAGGTAGTAGAATTATAGGAAGGCCTCTAAAATATTATGGTGATGAAGAGATAAATCCAACAGCACAAGAAAACTTAAGCTACAATAATGTAACTTCTATCTGCCTCCCTGGAAGAGAGCCTACACACTCAAACACCTTAACAGTTAAAGAACAGAATTCAACATCTCCCGCAAGCTATTTTAGAGGTGATCAGGTAAATGGTATTGGAATGACTCCAAATNTAGTAACCATGACACCTGAAATGGTTAACTCGTGCGCTATTTTAGATGACCAAACTCTAAATTTTATACACCTCAAAGACACTTCATCAGATTTGGGAAAACAATTGAATGATTCAGATCTCACAAACCTTGCTGTTACTCAAGCTATCCCAACAAATTCTGTAAATAAAATTGAAGAAATCCTCGGCATAAGCAATTTGCTCGTTGATTATGATTCCCAACAAATTACAGAACCAATCTTACAAAAGAATCGTTGCTTAAGGGCTCCTGGTTCCGTTTGTCATACCGACCAAGACTGTGCTCCTACAAGTCTTGTAAGTAATGCCATGAACCTTATTGATGAAGATGATACGACCTATACAAGTCTTCTTAATAAGTACGAGATAAACTTCTGGAAGGAAGAATTAATTTGCTCTCAAAGTGAGTCAATAAAAAGCCCCCTTTACGATCTCACAAGGAATAGGTGCTGTAGAGAAACAGGAAAAATAATAACAATAGGAACACTTATCGATCAATCAGGAGATCAGATTACAAATAGTGATCTTACAGAGTTTGATAGTGAAAAAATACCTGGTGTCCATATTTCTATGGCAGATACAAAGAGATATTCCAGAATTTCAACATATTACAAAAATATGCAAGATTCCGCGGGAGACTATCCAGTCCTTAAGACAGCAAGTCCTGATAAGTGCAGTAACACTAATCCGAATGCCTGTATGAGTCTTAGTGTTTTAGAAAAACAATTCAAAACGCTTAACGATGTCTCTTCAAAAACTTGTTGTTCTGGTCATTGGGTAAGAGAATTTAATCAAGATCAAAATGGGGGAGGTCATAGATTTGGCCCTGATAAAACACAGACCATTCCTATGAACGCTTTTAAATGTGTTAATTGGGAAAAATGTGAAAATGATAGTACATATGATACTTGCTCTGATAACCAATTTGATTGTTCTCATGTCTCAGACATCGATGACCCAAAATGTTTAGCCAGAAGCATCGGTAATGCAGAAGCCAACACAATTTTCAAATGGATTTCTTCTCTCGAACTATTAGGCATACCTCAAATCTCAGTACACACGATGGATGAAACTGATATCCAATGTAAGGTAAGTCCAACGGACCAAAGTATTGAAGGTAGTGCTTTTGCTATTGGTGACTTTATTCAAACCTCAACGACAGACGCAGAATATGAAGATGTAAATACAAATGATAGGTATTTTTCAGCAGATGATACTAATAATTTCTCTAGCTCACTTAAAACAATTTTTTCTCCCGATAAAATTGCTTGCTGTCTTCCTTTAGGCACAAAAGTTAAAGATAGCACTGTTTCTCCTGACGTCTGTTGCTCAGGTCACTACGACTCGACTACGCTTAATTGTAATCTTCCTGACTACTCCAACGTTTCTCTCTTTTTTAACCGTTATATATCCTCATCTTTAAAAAATCTCCCAGACGGCTATTTTGACCCCCTCACAGGCTTTATAAAAAGCTCCGATGTCGTTATTCAACTTGCTTGCCAACTAAAAGCATGTGCCTCCAATAAAGTCGCCAAAGGAGTCGCTTTATCAAACTTAAAAGTACCCGGACACGAAGACAGCGAAAAAAATGTCAGGCGTTTTATCGACGGAGATACCAGGGCGAATCAAATTAATGACAGAACAAAGTTTTTTGAAGCAGGTTTAAGGTGGAATAATTCGATTTATTGCGTCCCTGGAGATCTTCAAACAACAAGCCAAGACATGGCCGTTATTGATTGCCTTTAGGAAATCATTTCAAAGTCTTCAAAGTTTTACAAAACCCATAGAATAAGACCAGCAAGAAGAATTCTATAAATTGCGTATACACCCAAACCTAAATTTTGAATTAGTTTTAAAAAGAAATGAATCGACAAAAGCCCCATAATAAAGGCCATTAAGGTTCCCCATAGGCAAGCCGCGATAGAGATTCCTTGCCCCTGTGAACCTAGAAGCTCAGGTAACTTGAGAAAGAAACCTCCTAAAATAATAGGAAGAGAAAGAAGAAAAGAATAGCGTGAAGCCTCATCCCTTTCAAGTCCCAAAAACCTAGAAATCGTAAGAGTCGCCCCAGAGCGGCTGACACCCGGAAAAATAGCAAACCCTTGAAAGAAACCGATGAGAAGTGCCTTCTTCCACTGATCCTTTTCAATCATGAGTTCCATTGAACCCTTCGAACCTTTAAAGTCTGCCCAAAACATTAAAAGTCCAAAGAAGGCCAAATTAAAAGCGATTATTTTAGGTGCTCTGGCCCCCCAAGACTCAACAAAGCCTTTTAAAGCAACAACAAGCAATAAAGTCGTCATTGTAGAAGCAATCATATAAAGAGGGAGCAAAGACCTCGATGTTAATTTTTCTTTCTTCCCCAAAACCGTCCAGACAGTGTCTCCAATAAGAACCTTAAGCTCTTTTCTGAAGTAGAGGATTACGGCCAAAGCTGTCCCTACATGCATCGTTAAATCAAAAGCAACACCTGGATCCTTAATTTTAA
This sequence comes from Halobacteriovoraceae bacterium, assembly GCA_002715375.1. GTDB lineage: Bacteria > Bdellovibrionota > Bacteriovoracia > Bacteriovoracales > Bacteriovoracaceae > UBA7317. The sequence goes on along the minus strand of PAZA01000024.1, from coordinate 31,713 downwards.
GAAACTTAGGCAATAGTGCTAAATGCCCACTACTACTAATAGGTAGAAACTCAGTAAGCCCCTGAATAATTCCGTAAAAAGTGGCCTGTAAAATATCCATCTTTTTATCTACCTCGCGTAGTCGAAAGCTTTTTTAAAAAATGCCTTGTTATCCTCTATAATTGCATTTTTAAGACGTCTCAAAGAGTCAAAAAAAGACGCGCTGTAATAGTCTTCTTTTTTTTGATTTCTCAGCTTACCCACATCTATCATTCTCTGAACATGTTTAGCCAATAATTCTTTCAACACAAAGTCTGTTTTTCTAGACAATAAATTTTCTTTAGCTAAAGAAAATGCATACTTTAAGATGTAACTTTCTAAAAGTTCTCTTTTTAAAGGAGGGAGTTGTTTCTTTGTATAATAATCTGCGACATGAAAAGGCTTCATATTTTGAATTTTTAATGGAAAAGCAAAAAGTTCTTTATAATCAAAGTACCACCTGGCCGGAATAAGGAATTCTTTATAAAAATCACTAAGGCTTTTCTTCGGTGAAAAATCTCCAGTCCAATTTAAAATGAAAATAAAGGAATTTGGGGAGCTCAAATTAATTAAAGTTTCTCTCCACTCACCTTTTAAAAAGGTTTTTTCCGATAAATTTTGCCTAAGCCTTAAAAAGACAGCGTTACCAAACTTTACCTGATCGACTCTGGAAGATTCGTGGGGTTGAACAAAATCCATTATTTTTTCTTTGAAAAGAACATAACCTCCAAGGAACGGTCCCCATTTAAGCATATGATTATGAATTGTCCTTAATTGAAGATTAAATGAAATCTCCGTATATTTTTGAATTTCACCTAAAGTTTTAGAGTCCATTAAGGACTTATTTTCACGTCCACTATCATATTCTCTTATAAAAAAGAGTTTTCTTTCCTTCTCAAGAGCACTTGAAAGATTCGGATAATTTTTGGTAAAAAGTGGCTGCATTCCCTTTATGCGATCGAAAAGCTCAAAAAGATCTAATTTGCTCTCAACCCTCCAACTACCTGAAGTTTTGGAGTCACTATCGTAAATTGTAAAAAAGGGGACGACAGTCCTTATTTTTCCCTTTTTCAAAATATCAAAGGACGGGAAAATGATAAAACGTCCATCTCCCAAAGATGAAAGGGAGGAAAATTTGTAGGAATTAGATGCATAATACTTCTTCGGAATTTTTACTTTTCTCTTTTTAACTCTCATTTCTTTTATTTCACTTAAAACTTTGATCTCTTTATTCAGTGCAATTGATGGGTTATTGTACAAAGGAGAAACAAACATAATTAAAAGAATAATTGGAGCAATTATTACTATTCTAACAATGGGTACTTTGGGATCTCGATCAACTACGTGGGTATAAGTTAAAAACTCTTTCAATGTTCTTATTCTAAAAATGCAAATAAATTCAAATAAAAAGAGAGGCAATAATAAGAATTCAAAAAGTACCCTTATAGAGCCTCCTATTCGATCCCATAAACCTGAAACACCTCCTCTCAAACCTAAAATAAATTGTGAAAGGCTAACCCCAAAGATAAGGGTGGTCCAAAAACGGAAAATAAAAAAAAGTGTGAGGTTTAAACAGACCAGAGGCAGAGTATGATTAAGAAATTGATATTTATCGAATAAATTTAAAGTCAAAATAGCTTTATGTATTTCCTTGTAAAAATCATTTAACAACTCAAATTTAGAGAAAAAAGAAAACAGAGCAAAAGCCAAACAAAAATCGAAAACAACCGCCAAAAAGCGTAGCCCTCCACCCTTTACCTTTTGAAGGAGCGTTTCATTATCAACTTTCTGTCGAGAGCGGACTTTTGTCATTTATGCTATCGTGGCAAAAATTTTGGGCTTTCCAAACTTAACCGAAAAAATTGGGTTATGTTAGGGCCTGATATCTAAGTATTTGTTTTTCCATTCTCTATTCTACTTAAGTCATTGAAATTGCCAACCTTTTTGGAAGAGAATTTATTTATCCTTATTGAAAATTGTGACCAGTTTGGACAGGTATTAAAATGAAGTTACAAAAAAAGGAGTTATGGCCCTCACTTTATGCTCTAACTAACCGAAAAAGCTAGAGATTTAGCTTAATCGAACAAGCTAAATTTTGTGGAGGAAATATTGCGCCACACACGCTTTGAAAAAGTAATCTTAAAGTTTAAGAAGCTGAAAAAGGTCATCTTTTTCATTGTTTTACTTCCTCTCTTTTTTTCACCTTACCTTAGCTCTCAAGAGTTATTAGATGCTTTTAATAAAAATGCCGGTGTTGTCGTCAAGACTTTAGAAGCAGTCAGCAAACAACAAGATGAACAATACAAGTTAATGCAATTAAAGATGCAACAAGCATCTCTTCAGTCCTACTTAACACCAAGGGTGCAACCTTTACCAAATCAGGTTTTTCCAAATTGTATGAGGCCTCTTCAAACGACAACTCCTCCATCCTGCATGGTTAATGATTCACAAGGCCTTGCTATGGCCCAAATGATAATAAATGCTTCTTATCAACATCAATCCACATATGCTCAAAATTTATCAGAAGAAAATGAGCAAACTGGGCTTGGGTGCCTTAAAAAAAGCCGGGAAACTCAAAAATCCTTTATTAAAGACAAATTAAATGAACTTACAAATTATGAAGATGAAATGAATCAAATAGTCAAAGCTTTCAAACAAAAAATGGACTTATCAAAAAGAAGAATGGACTCTCTAAACGATATCCTGAGAGGAGGTAATAGTGCTCAGGATGTAGAAGCTGAAAACCGTGATCTCAGAAATATGATTCCATCTTGTGACGGCCTTATAGCTGATAAAAGTATGATCGGTACGAGTGCTGGTCTATTGAATGTAAAACAAGCAATGGACTCACAGTCACAAAAATCAGGTAAGAGCCTCGTAAGATCATCAGCTGACTATTTGAAAAATAAAAGAAAATATGAAAGCGATATTGATAAATTAAAAGCCAGAGTATTTAGTGAAATTAACAGTAACGGAATTGATGACTGGATAGGCAGCTTTAATATGCAAGATTTATCCAAGGGAGGACTCACTCTTTTCCGCCCGGCCACTGATGCTATCTTTTCAAGAATAAGAAATATGAAAGTTAAAAGAGCAAGGATAGAAAAAGAATTAAAAAAGCCAGACCTACTTGGAAAAGATTTCTCCTCACCTCCTTTTGACAAAGACTTTAATAGTGAAATTGGAAAAAAAATAAATGACACAATTATTTTTGAAAGAAAAAAATTCATTCAAGATTGTGTCTTTGATGACCCTAGTAAAGGTGGGAAGGGAATTGGTTTAAGTTCAATAATGAATGGAATAAAGCAAACTAATATCGAGGGTGGTGGAACAACAGTCTCTCAATATAAGACTGCTTTAAACCGCATTTTAACATCAGATGCTTTTATACAAGACAAATTAGAAAGAGTGAAAGCACTGGAAAAAACTTTTGGTACAGTTATTCAAGTTATATTTAAAGACGCTCAGGGAAGAAGAACATCTGATTCTCCTTACAACTTGTTTAAAAAATCAGTGGAAAATTGTAACACATTCTTTAAAAGTGATCAGAGTTTATCAACTCAAAATAAGAGAATGAACTCCAGAAAATACCGATTAGAGAAAGCCGAAAGGTATTTAAATGAACTTAAAGACCTTGAATCTAACTTTATAACTGATATTTCCAAAGAGATAAATGACAGAGTTATTGAATGTTCAGGAATTGATTTGGATCAAAGTCAATGTGGTGAAAAAATGTATCCCGGAGGAGCTTCATTTTGCCTTAAACACGCAACAAGTTGTGCATTAAAAACACAGACTTGTTACCTCGAAACAAAAAATATGATCACGAATACTAATAAAAGTTTAGTAAATGAAGCAGATGCTTACAATAACGAAATTGAGACGGCCACAAAACAACAGCAATCTTTTTTAAACAAAATCAACCTTTTTCTTAAAAATAGTATCGCTATCCCCTTGAAAACTTTCTTTCCTACAACAGACTTTTCTCTTCCTGAAGGCTTAAGTCTAACCATGCCTGAACTGGAAGCATCAAATTACAATGTACTCTTAAGAGGTGGTGGGAAACTGGACTTCCTTGAAAAAGATTTGCCCCGTAAGCTGACTCTTTTAAAGTTAGCTATAATAAAACAAGCAAAGCAAGCAGATAAGATCGCCGAAAATTATATAAAAAAGTTCCAGGAAAATTTAATAAAGGCCCAGGAATCCTGGGATGATGTAAAAAATCAATGTATGGAAGCAATAAGCGCTTTTCAAAAAAATCAATCGGAAATTAAAAGCAAGCTAAGTGAAAAAGAAGCAGAAAAAGAAAAAGAGTTAAGAGAAGAAAGCAATAAAGTAGAAAGAGTTTGCAGAAAGTTTGATAAATTAAGAATCAATCCTTTAGGAGGTTGTGATGGGGACTTTTCAGCAGCATCTCTTTATAAGGAAGCCACTGAAATTTCTTTTTTTATAAATGACGATGTCAAAATCCTAAAAGATATCTCTGGTTTTGAGAACCTCTGTCATTTAAATCAAAATGAATCTGAACAAGATACTGAAAAAAGGAAAGATGATACTCCAGATCTTATCAAGCTATGTAGTGCAAAGGGTAATGATTGGAATAAAGTAAAAAAGAGTCTCGGATTCAAAACGTTTAATTCATTGACAGAAAATAACCCTAAATTAACTTCACAACAGAAAGAATATATAAGATCTTCCCTTGGCTTACCTGGGGCAAATGAAGCCACCAATGAATCACTAAATGAAACGACAGTAAGTAACAGGATCAATAATATTCTAGATATTAGCAAAAGTATTTTCGAAGCTAAGCCAATTAATTTTGGTGAAGAAAAAAGTAATTCACCTGAATCAGATAAAGAAAATAAGCATCAAAATATTTGTATTCATCTCGATGACTATTTAAAGAGAAAAGCACGAAGTGTCTGTAAAGATAAAAAATCCTCAGGAAGTACCTGCATTGAAGAAGAATACGGAAATGCTCAAAAAAATTTAGGTCAATATAGAACCCTAAATAGCCTCATTGGAGATTTAAGTCTCTCAGTAGAATACTCTAAAGGCTCTGAGTTTAGTAGACAATGGATGAACCTAGGGGAAGAAGTTGATAACCCTTGTGTTACCCAAAATGAAAGTGGAAGAGAAGAAAAAGACCTGAGTGATGTCATGGAAGAAAATATTAATGAAATGATTAATGACCTGGACACAAGCATTAGATAAGAAATGAAAAGTATTATTTATTTAATCTATTCAAAAACAAATAAAAGAAAAAAAGATTTTCTTTTTACCAGATCTTCTTTTTTTAAATTCATATCTTTTATGACAATGGCCTTATTTACATCTTCTTGTATGTTAGATCAACCAGAGGAGGGTTTAACGAAGTCTCCAGTATTTAAAAACTTACCTTCTACTGTTCCAGTAGGTTACGGAAGAATTCTCAAAGACAACCCATATATTCTCTCAGGAAAAAAACAACTTTCACCAAACGTTAATCTTGGACAATTTTTAAAACCAGGTGCAGATTTTATCACATATAACGGAACACTTGAGGAAAGCTGTGAATCAGTCTCCAATTGCTACAAAGTTTTAAAGGATAAAAATAAAGACTCAATAGGTTCAAGCAATGGAAAATGGGCATTTAATCCTAAAAGTAAAGAATTTTTGGAAGTACACACGTTTGGGCATAAGAAAAAAATAATAACAAAATTCCATGACACCTTGAAAGAAAAAATATCCTTTGCACAAAATGAATCAGATTTAACAAGTGATATTCCATCTGATCTTTTTACAAGTACTAAATATAAGTACTGGAGGCATAGCCTTGACGGTACAACTGATAGTAATGAAGCTTTAACAACTTATGCTACGTGCTCATTTAAAGATAATGCTTTTTTTAGCCCAACAACGATGACTCTCTGTTTAGGGCATAGCTCTCAATACAAAAGCTTTTATTTTTCAGAAGACCCCACAATTATTTATCATGAGATGGGACATGTATTTAATCAAATCTTATTAAATGTTAATAATACAACAACTGGGATAGACCTTGGAGATTTATTTTACGATGAAGCTGGTTCTATTGGAGAAGGTCTTGCGGATTACTTTAGTTATTTTATGAACAAAAGACCACATGTCTTTGAATGGGCATTAGGTTTGTTTTTAAATGCTTCAAGGCCATTGAAAGAAACAGACAGAATGCATGCACCAGGAATAGACTCCTCAGATGACTCAAGATTGTCGTATCCTAATTATCTTTGCTACGACCCTAATAATCCCAGTGACTGTATTGAAGATGTTCACTATGCTGGTCAAATCATAGGACATTTTCTTGTTGCTTTAACAGAGGACTTCACTTCTTATTGCGGTATAGATTCAGAGGAGTCCGTAAAAAATACTTTCTGGCTAATTTCTGAATCACTGGCCGAAATGGGTCAATTATCAAATCCAAAAGTAAACCTTGGTGACTCTAGCAATGATCATTCAACAACTTGGGCACGAAGTATTACACCAATAAACTTCAGACGTTTCTCCCAAACTATGGCGAGAAAGACGCTTCAGTTTTTTGGAAACCCAACTTATCCGCGTTGTGGTTCGACCTATTATCCTCAACAAAGGATTGAACAATTATGGGATAAATATGGACTTCTTCTGTTTAGGACTTATAACGATAATTTAAATCATTCAGATCAATCTTCAGATTCCATAACAAACGTTGATGGACTTAATCGTAAAAAGACTATTCTTCTTAATAAAGAATTACTAAAACTTGACCCTAATCCATTAGCTCCATCAGCTTTTGTATTTGATTCGAGGTCAGATATGATAAGCCTCTACAATTCACTAAGGCTTAAGGGAAAGGTTGAGTTAACTTCCAAAATAGATACGGATTTCCCTTACAATAATGGAAATGGAAGGCTCAGTCCTGGTGAGTTGGTCGGAATATCACTTAATATTTATAATAACTCAAACGCTACAATGGCAGGGGTACAGGTATTAGGAAATGACTGGGATCATGTCCACGATGCTTCAAGCGAAGCATGTAATACCTTTGAAGACAATTTTCCTCTTTTGAATGAAGGAGGTCACGACTCAACTAGTGAAACGTATCCCTATTCTCCAGGGGACTGCAATTACATAACAAGAGATAATGGTACAACAGGTGATGAAATAGCGCCCATTTGCTTTATACAAAAAAGTGAATCGAGTTCAACAAAATGGGTTCTTCAAGAAAAATTTAGAGAACATATTGGACTCTCTAAAAATGAATGCCTTAGTGGATCTTCCAATACAAAGGATTGCTTTATTCGCGTTATGAAGGGAGCTGACCATGCATCTTACTCTAAAATCGATCCTAAAAAAACCTGGGCCCAAACATTTTCTGGAGAAAACGGAGCTCCTATTTTCAGTTCAGGAAATATTATTTTAATGGAAATAAGTCCATGGATCCCTCCTGGGACCAGTTTTCTCTGTAGGTTTAGAGCTCGTTTTACAAATTGCGATAATTGTTGGCATGATGAAAATAAAGGTAATGATGACTATTTAGATTATGAATATAGTGGTGGTAATCCATTTAAAATAATTCATTTTAAATTTTCAGTCATTGATTAAATATAAGGCAAAAAATGATTAAAAAAATATCAATAATTTTAACTTCCCTCTTTTTAATTATTTTATCCTATCAAATATTTAATGATGACATTAATCAATTACCACAAGAATCAAAAATAGAGGCTTTTGAAATAGAAGAAAACTTATCCGATGGCAAATTTAAGAATAATAAAGAAGACAAGACAGATAAAAAAATAAAAAAAAATAAAAATCCACAAAAAATAAATAAAAAAAAGGTCTCTTTAGAGAAAGAAAAAAATAAAAAATTATCAAAAAGTAAAAATATTCTTTTTTTAAACCCAAAGGATGAAAAAATCGTTAAGAATGAATATAAATTCTCAAACAAAAAAAATGATGATTGGGAAACAGAGCTAAGAAATAGACTTTTAGATTCACTTGATAATAAGCCTGAGTTAACAATAAAAAAGGAAAAAAGCCTTATAAAAGTCTTAAAAGATAAAGCTAGGTATATTGAACAAGCACAAATAATTATTGATCATGAAGATGGTAGACAGGATAGTTTTAGAGCTCTTATTGATTCAGAATCAGGAAAAATTTTAAGATCATGGGATAGAACAATTCATGAAAACTTTTTAGAAAAACCAAGAAAGTTTTCCCCCTCTGGAAACCTCTAATTATTCTTTTAACTAGCTTTTTGATTTCTTTCCTTTAAATAAGAGTTTCTTAAGTAGTCCTCAATATTACTTGTATGCTCTAAAAATCTCTTATAAGGCACAACCAGTTTTATTTTTAACTCACTTTCCCGTATATTTTCTCTTTCAGGAATAGAGCGGACACAATCTGCCAGATTATTTATTTTTCTTGCAAGATCTTCTTCCATAATTGAATCTAATAAGATTGCCAAATATCTTGACCTCTTATGGACTAACTCCATCGTACCCTCAAAATCTGGATACATTTTTGTGATCTTGGTAATAGATTTCATTTTGGATTCATCCAAGTTTTCTAAACCTGGTACATATCTAAAAATATTTCCAATAATGTTTTTTAAATTATTAACTCTGTCCACTATTTTATAATGTATAGCTGCTGTTACATTTAAATCCAAATGGAAAAACTTATTAGCTACCCTGGAATAAACTAAAAGAATTTCAGTAATTCTACTAACTTTTTCAATAATTTCAAACTGAAGAGATTCCAAGGAATCTGTTTCATTCCATAGTTTTACTTTATACTTTATATGATTAATCTCTTTATATAAGTAATTTAGTGAAGGATTAAGATCTTTTATTTTCGTCAAGAAGCTTTTTATACCTATTATCAATTCCCTACTTGTAATTAACTCATCATACCTCGATAAATGGCTTTCTAATTCGTTAAGGGCCAAACGGAGTGACCTTTCTAAATTTTGAGATATTTCTTTTTTATTTTCCTTACCTANAATTTCCTGAACCATTATATTTTCNACATACCCCTTTTTATAATCGTTTAACTTTTTATCCATTTCTGTAATATCATTCAAATTGCATATTATATTAAGAACCTCACCTTGATTACCACAAATCGCTTTATATGAAGCCTGGAAGGTTTTCATTTTATTTCCTATAAAAGTGTTCACTTTTTTAGGGAGCTGTTCTTTAATTAGGTTAAATTGATTTTCTCCCTCACTAAATGCGAGGTTCCAAGAAGTAAGTAAGTCCTTATAGGATAGACTCTCAACTGTTATTTCAGATGAAAGGAGTGAAAGCACATTCTCATTTTCTATATTTCTACCAAAAATTTTCATAGTTTCAAAGCTTAGTATTTTTTCAACTTTCAACTCTTTGGAAATTATAAAAACAGATGATGGGTTTTTTCCCAAAAATAAATCATAATTTTTTTTACTCTTATTAAAAGTCAACCATTTTTTTCCTAACAGATTTGGATCTGAAATATTTTTCAAAATCAGATAAAAGAAAAAAAAGTGAAATAAACAGCTTAATAAAAACAATAATAAGTTTTCTTTTATATAATTAAATATTTTTGGGGACTGTGTATAAATTGAAATATGGCCAATTTTATTCTTTTTTTCATCTTTAATAGGTATTTTTAAAAATAATATTTTTCGATCATTATTACTTCTTTTAGTGATATCGATGATCTTCCCTTTATTTCCTCCTATTGTGACTCCATTAACAAAAGGTAAAGATAAAAAAGGCTTCAAACTATCTCTTATCAGAAAGTTGTCCTCACTTTTTGCTGAAATAAGCAGATCATTCAAGTGTTTTTTTACTATATTTAAAACTTTTTCTTCTTTATGTTCTTTTTCATTTTTTAACTCAAAATATTGTTGAAATCCCTTCCCCAAAACAATGACAAAAACAAGAAAAATAGAAATCAATATATTATTCTTTTTTAATTCATTCAAATATCGTCACCTATCTATTACAATATTTTTTATTATTAAACCTAAAAACATATCGGTTAATAACCTATTTTTTCCAATAGGAATTTTATGGTTTAAGACTTAGTAAAAAAATAATTATTTAATAAACGAATAGCTTTTACGGCAATTTTCTTTAAAAAGGATTTCCGATGAATTTAAAAAAGTGGTCTTTTTTTATTGATAAAGGAGGAACCTTTACAGATATCATCGCGACATCTCCTGAGGGAAAAGTTTTTATCCATAAAGTTTTAACAAACCATACTCGAGAAAAAGAAGAGAGTAGTCTAAAAGGCATCTCTGACTTCATTTCTCTAACAGATCAAACTAAAAATCAAATTGAAATGATAAAGATTGGTACAACCATTGGTACCAACACTTTGCTCCAAAGACAAGGCCCTTCACTTGGTTTTCTTACAACCATGGGTTTTGAAGATTCAATAAAGATTGGTTATCAAAACAGGCCTAAAATTTTCTCATTAGAAGTACGGAAAAATAAACCTCTCTATTCTAAAGCGCTCGGTATAAGGGAAAGAATAAACTCCAAAGGCGAAGTTTTAATACCTATAGAAGATGAAGATATTTATAAAAAATTAAAAATATTTCAGTCCATGGGTATAAAAAATATCATTATTTCCTTATTACATTCTTTAAAAAATAAATCTCATGAAAAAAGAGTTTACGAAATTGGAAAAGAAATGAATTTTGAACACATCATTTTATCATCCGACTTCGCAATACCTAAGTTTATTTTGAGATCTGAGACAGCTATTATTGACTCTTATCTTTCTCCTACTATAAAAAACTTTTCTAAACATATTCAAAGTTTTTTTCCAGGTTCTTCGCTTCTTTTTATGCAATCTTTAGGAGGTTTGGTTAAATCTGATTTTTTCCAAGGTAGCAATAGTCTTTTATCTGGACCTGCCGGTGGTGTTATTGGTGCCGTCAATATTGCTAAATCCTTTGGATTTAATAAAATTATAGGGTTTGATATGGGAGGAACATCGACCGATGTTTTCCATTATGCTGGAGAGCTTGAAAGAAAGAACGAACATCATATTTCAGACATGAAAATTTCAATTCCTATGCTTGATATTCATACCCTTGCCGCTGGAGGAGGATCCATTTTAAAATTTGAAGATGAAAGATTTCAAGTAGGTCCTCAAAGCGCTGGATCTGATCCGGGACCCAGTTGTTATGGTCACCAGGGACCACTCACAATAACCGATGCCAATCTTGTACTAGGGAGGATTCTTCCTGAATCTTTTTCTCCTCATTTTGGGGTTAATAAAAATATGCCTCTTTATACTGAGGACTCTTTTAAAAACTTTAAGAACCTTAATGATCTGATGATAAATGAAAAAAAAGATATTTACCAAATTGCAGAGGGTTTTATTGATATAGCTAATCAAAAAATGGCCCTAGGACTTGAAAAAATTTCAAAAGAAAGAGGTATTGATATTTCTTCCTATAGCCTTATTAGTTATGGAGGAGCTGGAGGTCAACACTCTTGCGACTTAGCTGATATACTAGGAATTAAAAAAGTTATTATCCACCCACTATCAAGTGTTTTATCTTCCTACGGGATAGCGAAGTCTCATATAAGAACTATCAAGAAAAGGCAGTGTTCATTGCCACTTATTCATTCTCCAGATTTAAAAAAACAAATTTCCATTCCCTTTAAAGAATTAGAGGGAGAAGCGATCAAAGATCTAGTATCTCAAGGTGTCGATAAGAACAAAATTTTAATTTATAAAAAAATATCCTTAAAATATAAAGGAACCTTTTCAAGTTTAAATTTTAAATTTACAGATGATGAGCATTTAGATTATGAGCAACTTTTTTCCCAAGAACACTTAAAGCATTTTGGTCACTCTAAGAAAGATCACCCGATATTAATTGACTTTATTATAATTGAAGCTTACGAGGATTATGAAACGAAAATAAACTTGGATGACGATGTTGAGTTTTTTAAAAAAAATGAAAGTTCAATTTCAAAAAAAGATCATAAAATATTCTATAAAAATAAATGGTATGATTGCCCAGTTTTAAACTTCAATAGCTCTGAAATATTTGAACATAAAAAAGGTCCCCTTTTAGTTATTGGAGGCAACACGAATATTTTTATACCTCCTTTTTGGATGCTAATAAAAATTCCGAACGGACCTTTTATTATTGAAAAAAATGAATCTATAGAAAAAAGTGTTGAATCAAAGAATAAAAATTTTTTAGAAAAAGCTGATCCTATTTTAATTGAAATTTTTAACAATAAGTTATTTTCTATTGCTGAGCAGATGGGATTAACGTTGGAAAAAACATCTGTATCAGTCAATATAAAAGAAAGACTTGATTTTTCCTGCGCTATTTTTGATTCAAAAGGTAAACTTCTTTCCAATGCTCCTCACATACCAGTTCACCTTGGCTCTATGGAAGATAGTGTCCAATCAATTATTAAAAAGTTCAATCTGAATATAAAGGTAGGTGATGTCTTTCTACAAAATGATCCTTATAGTGGTGGTACACATTTACCTGATCTAACAGTCATTACACCTCTTTTTTTAGAACAAGATAAAGCTCCATCATTTTACATTGCTTCAAGAGGTCATCATGCTGATATTGGTGGTATCACTCCCGGCTCTATGCCCTCTTCTAGTAACCATATAGATCAAGAAGGTATTTTAATTAATGGAAAAAAAATTATTTCAGAAGGCATACTTTTAGAAAAAGATATCCATCAAATGTTTGTTAAAGATTCAAGCTTCCCTGTAAGAGATTTTTCTCTTAATTTAGCGGATATAAAAGCTAAAATTGCGGCCAACCAAGTTGGTTTAAAAAAAATAATAGAAACTGTTAAAAATTATGGGAAAAACTTTGTTCTTCAATACTCAAAATTTATTAAAATAAATGCTTCGAATTCAGTTATTGATTTAATCAAGACTTTAAGCCCTGGTCAATTTTCCTGCCCTATGGATAATGGTTCAAAAGTTTCAGTTAAAATTACACCCGATAAAAATAGAAATAAACTCGTGATTGATTTTGATGGTACCTCAAAAATGACTAATGATAATTTTAATACTCCATTTGCAGTAACAAAGGCTTCTATTTTATATGTGATCAGAACACTTATAAAAAAAGATATCCCTCTAAATTCAGGCTGTTTGGACCCTATTGAGATAAAAATTCCCAAAGGTAGTCTTTTAGATCCTACTTTTCCTCATGCTGTTGTGGCGGGTAATGTAGAGACCTCTCAAATTATTGTCGATGTTCTTCTTGGTGCTTTAGGCAAATTAAGTGGGAGTCAGGGAACAATGAATAATCTGACCTTTGGAAACAACAATTTTCAATATTATGAAACAATTTGTGGAGGCTCGGGAGCAGGTGAAGGATTTAAAGGAGAAGATACGACTCAAACTCACATGACAAACTCCAGAATGACAGACCCTGAAATCTTAGAGGAAAAGTTTCCGGTTATTATTGAGGACTTTTCATCAAGACAAAATAGTGGAGGAGAGGGTCTTTATAAAGGTGGCAATGGGTGTAAAAGAAAAATTAAATTTCTTGAAGAGGTTGAGGTCTCTCTTTTGACTGGAAGGAGAAAAAGCACCTCTCATGGACTCTTTGGTGGTTCAAATGGACTACCTGGAAAAAATAGTCTTATCTCTATGGAAGGAAAAATAAAGACTCTCCCTCCAACAGCGACTTTTAAAGTCAAACCTGGGGAGACCCTTTTGATTGAAACGCCTGGTGGCGGTGGTTTTGGTCCAAAAGATCCTCAGAGCTGAAATAATCATCCATTAGTTCTCTATTTATAATATTTTCAAAATATGGATCAAGATCGGCTTCTTTTATTTTATCGATCGCTTTAAAGGCCCAATTAGGGTTTTGATCCTTATCTAAAAGTAAGGCCCTGACTCCTTCTCTAAAGTCTTCTCCTCTACAAAACTGGAACGCAAAGTTTAAGTCATCAAGTAATACATCTTTGACACTTTTTGTAGAAGCCTCTTTCAAATAACGAAAGGAAAGGGCCCAAGAAAGTGGGGATCCTTTTCTAAAATATGCCAAGCTTTCTTCTATCCAGGCATTACCAGGATTTTTCCAAAATAAAAGATTTTCACAAACTTCCTTCCAATCATTTGACTGAAGCTTGACCTTTATCTCATCCTCGCATTTTAATAATTGCCCATATTTCTTATCGTTTTCATGACGATTTAAAGCATATTGAGAAAGTAGCCCACTAAGTTTTTCCCCAACGGCTTTTTCACCAATATCCCAAGTTTCACCTAGAAGTTTAGAAAAGACTTCATCCTTTTTCATTCCCTCAATTTTATAATCGGCTAAATCAAGATCAAGAGCATCATCGGCGCCAAACCGAGCACCTGTAACACCTAGAAAACGACCTAATTCTTGGAATTTTTTGTTGAGAAAATACCCAGCACCAACATCAGGGAAAAAACCTATGGCCACTTCAGGCATGGCCAAAAGTGTATTGGGAGTTACAACCCTATGACTTACGCCATTGAATATACCCAATCCACCACCCATGAGAAGACCATCACCCCAGGCGACAATTGGTTTATTATAAGTTTGAAATAAATAATCAGTTTTGTACTCAAGTTTAAAAAATTCTTCTATTGCTTTTGATTCCTTATTTTTAAAAAGCTCTTGCCCCACCATCTTTACATCACCACCAGAGCCAAAGGACCTGGTTGAACTTGAATGAACAAATAAAAAATAAATGTCCTCTCTTTCTTTAAAGGAAAAGAGAAGTTTTTGTAATTCTTGAAACATTTCTGATGAAAGAGCGTTTAAAGCCTTGGGTCGGTTAAGAGTTATTTCAGCAAAAAAACCTTTACCTATTGGGTGCAAATAAGAATTAACATAGCTCTCGAGAGTCATAATGGTAACCACCTCTGAATTGTTGTGGGAAAAAAAGGATTACTTGATTGCTTTCAATACAGCTTCAACTTTTTGCTTAAATTGCTCTTCATCGAAAGGTTTTACAAGAAAATGCTTAACTCCAACTTTTAAGGCCTTATTTAATACATCTTTTCCCAAATTCCCAGAAGAAATAATTACGCTACTAGTGAAATTTTTATTAGTTGAGCCCTTTTTAGAAATATTAGAGAGTATTTCAAGTCCATTTTTTTTTGGAATCTTAAGGTCTAAAACAATAACTGAAAACCTTTGGTTAATTAGCTTTTGCGTGGCATCCATTCCATCTTGTGAGATCACGATACTTGAAAAAAGCTTCATATTTTCCAGGTAAAGCTTCAAAGTCTCACAGACATCTTCTTCATCATCGATAATAATTGCATTATTCTTTCTTTGATAAGACAATGCTCCCCCTCTTTAAAAAGACAATCAGTCAGCCCTCCTCAGAAAAACAAAAAGAATCAAAGAAATAAAGCTTCGTTTCTCTATCTTCTGAGGCATTAGCAGGTAACCCTGCTTTTAAACAAGTCTGCTCTAAAAAAAGTTTCCTGTCCCAACCATACTCTTGGGCCACCTGAGGAAGAAGTAAACCTCTAGAAAGTCCTCTTTCAACAATAAGGCCATGAACTCCAATTTCAATATCATTTAAATTGTGCAGATCCTTAACTTCCCCCATAACAGAAATTTCAATATTTAAATTTTTTAGCTCTCCTTCATTAATGGAAGGAAATCGAGGGTCATTAGTTGCTGAGTGGACGGCATATTCAATGACATTTCTATAAAGCCTCTCTTCTGACTCAATAATTCCAATGCAACCTCTAAGACTGTCTGACTGCTTTGTCTTAAAAGTTACGAAGCAACCGAGCCTTTTAAAAAGGAGAGAGTCATCACCCTCTCCTTCCTGAAAAGCTTCCTGAACTTCAGAATCTACATTTAAAAGTTCATTTTTATTAAGATAGAAAAGGACTGAGTCTCTTGCTAATTTGAGTAAGTAAGATCTTTCCTTTTCTCGAAGCATTCTAACCCCTATTTAAGATCAACTCTCAATGCATCAATCAGCTTACCCTCCGCATTATATGTCTTAAGACTTACATAATCCTTTTTGACTGATACGAGGGTGAAAGTCGGAGTATTTGGAAGCATAAACTTCTTAAATTCATTTTTACTATAGGTACTTCTGATGAACTTTCCGCCAGAAGGGCCCCCTATAATATAGTGGATATTATCCTTAAAACTTCGTTCGTATATATGAGTATGGCCAGAAAACACAATCTTGACACCATATTTCTCTATAAGAGGAAGCATCATTTTTCTCAAAGTTCTAGCAGAGGAGGATAAGTTAAAAGCCGAAGATGAAAAGGGTGGATAGTGCATAGCAACAAAGGTTGGTAACTCCTTCTCTTTGTAATGCTTAAGCCTCTCTTCAAACCACTTCCACTGATTTTTCTCCTGCTCCTTCTTAAGTTTTGCAAAGTTAGAATTGAAAATAACTAGAGCAAAATTAGGAAATTCTAAAGAAAAATAACCTAATTTAGGAGATTCAAGCCATCTTAAATAACGGCTAAAATTGTTTGGCATTGATGTTTTTTTACCCCTTTCTCTATAAAAAGCATGATTTCCAAGAGCTGCAACGATTGGATATTTAGAAAGGTAAGACTTCCCTGCTTTAAAAAAGGAAACCCAGTCATCATCCTTTCCCCCGTTTTGAACGACATCTCCTGTATTCAAAACAAAAGAAATTTTTTGCTTCTTCATTTTTTTAGAAATCATCTCTCCAAGCTTTTGGTGGCGCTCATTATTTTCCTGGGTATCTGACATCATAAGAAACTTAAATGAAGTACGGCCATCTCCACAAGAAAAAGCCTTCAAATAATGGCTCTCCAAAATAACTTCAGGGTCATCGTGTGAAACAAGTTTGTATTCTAGCGATTCACCACATTTTTGAGTTCCAAGTTTAAAGGTATAAACTTTTTTCTTAGATACTTTTAGTATCCTTTCTTTAAGATCCTCACCTTCCTGAGTTTCTCTCTTAATTTTTAAAACCAATTTTTTGTTTTTATTGAGCCTAAACTTAAGGAGCACTTCACCTTTGTCTGTTCTCAAAGTATAAGGCCAGATCTTAAAAAGATCCTTAGAGTCTTCGGCTTGAATCAGAGGGTTAAGAAGAAAAAAAGTTAAAACAATGCACAACAAGTTCCTACAATGAGATTCTCGAATCATTACGTAGCCTTTTTTTAATTTACCAAAATTTTTAATTTAAGTGATAATAATACGGACAATTTGAGAAAACTAGCTATTTAAGAATAAAGTTTTGAAGGAAAGTTACTTTTGGCATTGAGGACAATAGAAAGTGCCTCGTGTCGCAAGAACTATTTTTTTGACAGGACCATCCCCACACATCTTGCATAGCTTTTGTCTAAAAACGACCAGTCCATCAAAAAACTCTCCAGCATTACCCAAAACATCACGATATCCGGTTGTCTTAGTAAAGGTAAGACCATTTTTTTCAATTGATTCAGAAACCACCTTCTTCGTGGCCCAAACCATTTTCTTAGTCTCTTCTTTTGTAATCGTTTTACAACGCCTCGTAGGTCTTACCTTACAATGGGCCAATATTTCACAAGCTAAGTAATTTCCTATGCCAGCTAACTTTTCTTGTTCTAAAAGAAGGGGCTTAATTTGGCGGTCAGGGTACTTTTTAAAAATATCCCTTAGAACTTTCTCGTTAAACTCTTCTGTTGTCACATCAACCCCTACTTTGGCGAGCTCCCTCTTAGTGACTTCTTGATAACCTATATGCATTTTTCCAAATCTTCTGGCATCAACATAACTCAAAAAGACCGCTCCTTGGGATGAAGTGCAGTGAAGTTGCAGGTGATTATGCTTTTTTTTATTTTTTTCTTCACTTACTTCCCAGGAACCGGCCATTCCAAAACGACTAACTACGGTCTTTCCATTACCTAGATGAAAAATGAGAACTTTACCCTTCCTTTCCAAAGAAGAGATCGTTAAACCTTTTAAGGAAAATTCCTCGGTTTTAAGAATAGATGCAAGCTCTGGAGTTCTTTCAACTTTATTTATTTTTAAAGGAAGAAAGTCTAAAAGACCTTTCCTCACTGTTTCTACCTCAGGTAACTCGGGCATAGTATTCCTAGTGTTCTGTTGGTCATAATTTTCTTTATTAAACACAAATTGAGAGTGGAATATAGCTAAGATGGACCCAATTTTCGAGTAGTTTCAGCCCAAAAGATCAAAACACCGACCAAGAACTATTATGGAACTCAGTGGGTAACCAAACTAAAGTTTAAGCTATTGAAATTAATTAAATTAATAAGCTTGGTGGCTTAAAATGTGTACTTCACCTTAAGTCACAACGCATTATACATAATTTACTATACACCAAGATATCATTCACAGAAGGCCATATGGGAAACCTAAAACCAAAACTTTTGGTCACCAATAACATTCATATTTTACGTGCTGAAAAAAAGTTAACCCAACAACAACGAGCAGATGAAATTGGTGTGACGAGATTAACCGTTAGTTCCTTGTATAATGCACAGGGGTATGATACCAAGCAATCTGCAAAACTCTTTATAAAAATTAAATAAAAAGGACCACAAGGGCCATGAATGATAATATAGACTACGTTGAAGTCACAATAAATCAATCCGTTGCGATATTGATAGATGGCAACAATATAGAAAGAAGCATCCACTCTATAACCAAGAGTCAGGAAACGATGCTTAATTTCGATACCTTAATTCCAAGACTCCTTGATAATAGGGGCCTTAATAGGCTCATCTACTTTAGAGAAGGCAAGAATATCTCTTCAAAGCTTTCCGATAGGCTCCATCAATATTATCACGGATCAGTCGTTCCCTGCCATAAAAGCGCCGATATTCCTCTTTCTATCAAGGCGACACAACTGGCCAGTAAAGTTGATACCATTATCATTCTTTCTGGTGACGCTGATTATGTAGAACTTGTCCGCCACCTTAAAGGTGAAGGTGTTAGAATTGAAATAGCAGCAGTAGAGGAAACAACATCTTCACTGCTGAAAGAAGAAGCTGACTATTTTCATGCCATTGGTTCTAAGGACTGGTTTACACTTAATAAAGGCAAAAAAAGCACCAAGAAACACTATACTAAAAAGAAAACGAAGCCCCGCCAGGAAAAATAGTTCTTTGGAAAAACTCTCTCAAGGGTTTTTCCAAAAAGAATAAAGTGCATAGGCGGCAATAACAAGAGAGTGCTTAATTTCACCTCTTTTTATTTTATCTTTAAATGAATCTAAAGTTACCAGATGAATATCAATTTCTTCCATGGGGTCTAATTTTTGGTCTGAGGTTTTTTTACAGTTCATGGCCAAAAAGGTGCTGCAATCATTAGTCATAAAAGCAGGGTTGGCTTGCACGTTTCCTAAAAAATGCCACTCATCACTACTATAGCCAGTTTCCTCAAGAAGTTCTCTTTGAGCACTCAATTTAACATCTTCCCCATGATTAACTGCTCCTCCCGGAATTTCTAGTGTTAAATCATCGACTCCATGCCTATATTGTTCAACTAAAATAAGCTTACCTGCTTCATCAAAAGCTAAGACATTGACCCAAGGAAAGCATTCTATAACATCAAAGTTTCCTTCTTTATCATCCTGAGGGGAGGTCCTTCTTTTTTTATGATAACGAAAAATACGACCATTTAAGACATGTTGAGACTCTTTCTCTATCCACTTTTTGATCAACTTAAAATCCCTTTTTTTAATTTATTCTTTGAATCTAGATAATGAAACTTTTGAAGAATTCTTTTTTAAGAAAATTTTGATTAAATTTCAATCAAAAAAACACCATGATCAGGATCTTGCTCCTCAGAAATTTTCTGATTGTAATCACCTAAATGTTCTAAATAACGGTCGAAACCTTCTTCACCAAAAACACCTTTTAATTTTTCAAAATAATTACCTTTAATTTTATTTTGAAAGTATTCTTGTTCTTGGTTAGGTTCTACAATATAACCTTCACCAAATTTATCTTCCATATGCTCATGAAAATCTTCCATTGCAGAAATTTTTTCTTCTTCGTACTCATCCCTCAACCTGTCATATTCTTCTTGCTTTTCAGGGGATAAGCCTAAGTCATTGATCATAAAATCGGACATTCTCTTTTTCCAGTTTTTTTCAACCCCATCAAAGTAGACTTCTAACTGGTCAATATCCTCATCCGTTATGGTATCCAACCCTTCAATTTCAGATTCTAGGGGGTCCAATGAATCCGCTGGAGCTGAGTTTAGCCGAGGGCCTTCTTGATATTCTTCTTCATTTATATCCGACCTCGTAGGAAGTCGTTCTTCCGAACTATTCAACTCTGCTTTAATCAGTTGCTTGGTCTTGGATACTTTGACTAAACTTGGCCTTTTAGAAGAAAGCTTGGAAGATACATTTTGAATAAAAAAGGACTCTTTCCCATCTTCAACAATATAGGAGGCAACGGGAGTCATCTCCTTTACGTTGACGAAAAAATAAATCCCTATTAATAAAATAAATATGCCTATTAAGGCCTTGGCCATTCTCATGGTGGGAAGTCTACCCATTTAGGCACTTATAGTCGAGATATTGTCAACAAATAAGAAAAAGTTATCTTAAATTAGTGCTTTCAAAAATTTTGCTTGCAGAGTTTGCTATAAAACCCTGAAAAATACCCCCAGAAGGGAGTTCATAGCGTTGAGCGAATTCGTAATAACAGGTACTTACCTCAAATTTACCCTCTCTAAAACCCAGCACCTGAGTGTCCGCCATGATAGAGGACTGCTCGAGAAACTCCTTAGAAGAGCCTTTAACCTCTCCTCCACTTTCATTTAGAGAAAACCCATGGTTTTTAAGAAAGTCGTTCATTTTTCGAATTGAGGTTAATTTTTTAAGAGTATTTATATAAACGGTGAAATGATTGGCCCGAAATCCCATGGCCAAAAGCCAGGCCCCATAATCAGACTCTTTCATAAGTAGTTGATAATCCTTATAAATCAGCTCATCTTTCCAGGGAAGAGTTAGATTATAGAGATCTTCAAAAGTGGCCCTCTGTGGAACATAATTAAGAATTTTTTCAACGACTTCCTGGAAAGGTAAGCTAAAGGCTTCCAAGTCCAACTCGCTAACAAAAATCTTGGGTAATGATGGCGTTTTTCTGTGCTCAAAATGATTGGCCTTAAGGTTTTTTTCTGGAAAGCTGTAGTCACCTCTTTTCTCATATCCTTGTTTACAAAAATAATCTTCAAAAACCTTTAAACTTACTCGATCGTCTGAGAAGGTTCTAAGAGCAATATGATCGTTAACAATATCCTCGCCCTCTTCTCTTAAGAGGTCATTTATTTTTTTCGCAGAAGGTGTTATTTTTATATAATCTTCCCATGATTTCTCAAAGAACTTATCCAGATTCATTTAGACCTCCTCTAAAGGTAAAGCCTCAGTGATAAATTTGGGCCTCTTTATTAATTCCATCTTTTTGCAGTTATAAAACCAGGGACCTCTCGTCCGTAAATAAGATCAGTTAAGGTTTTTCCTGTATTAAAAGCAAGACCTAAACCATGGGCCGTGAAGCCTCCTAAAAAATAAATTTGATTATCTGAAGGTAGTGCCCCTACCATTGGCTGTCCATCAGCACTAAAACCCATAACTCCTGACCATCGATGAGTAATCTTTTTTTCTTTGCAAGCAGGTAAATGCTTTTGGAGAAATTCTTCCAAGGCAACCTGTATAACATCTGTTATTTCATCACTTAAACCAACCTCAACATCTTTTTGAAGCTGGCGAAAACCTCCAATAATCAACTCACCTGTTGGGAGTTGCCTGAAATAATCGAGAACAAAGTTGGCATAACAGGGTCCTTCCATAAAAGGAGCAATTGGCTCAGTAATGAGTATCTGTCCTCGGGTTGGAAATATCTTATCTTTAAAATAAGAATTTAGGTTTTTTGAATATCCATTCGTCGCAAGGATGACTAAAGAAGTGTGGAAATGAGCTTTATTTGTTTTAACAATTCTTTGATCACCATCGGAATCAATAGAATAGACCTCATTGTGCTCATAAAAGGAAACGTTCGTTGCTCCTTTCATTTCGTTTCTTATTTTTTGAAGAAGCTTAATTGGGTTTACAGAGGCATCATCACAATATTTAATTCCTCCAACAAAGCCCTCGGCACCTAAACGGGAGCGGACTTGGCCTTCATTAACTAACTCTACCTCAATCCCTAACGAGCTCATTAGGTTGGCAGTCTTTTGAAGTTCCTTAAATTCTCCATTTTCACTTGCCAGTGAAAAGCTTCCCTTTTCCTCAAAGTGAGTTGAATCAGGATTATCTTTGATAATATGTTCTTTTAAAAGCTGAAGGTTCTTTTCACTGAAACTCCAGATTTCTTTGGCCTTATCAACTCCATGGGTATCCACTAAGCGGTTAAAATGCTCCACAGAACCACAAGTAATGAAGCCGGCATTTCTTCCCGTTGCCCCATCACCAAGATGATGTTTCTCAACAAGGGCGATCCGTAAACTAGGGTCTTCTTTTTGAAGCCAGTAAGCTGCTGAATGGCCGGCTATTCCACCACCAATAACAACAATATCCACTTCTACTTTTTCTTTAGACTGAACAACTCGATCATTCCAATAAGAAACACTCATTAAATTTCCGCTCCCTTTTTAACTCAAGAATTTTATCATTTCTCCAGCCGTACAAATGCAACGAGAAGGCCCACAACGAGGACAAAAATAATCAATTTCATACCAAAACTTGGGGTGTTCCTTAATTTTTTGAAAACCCATTTTTAAGAGGTACCTTTGAGATGTATTTTGTGGAGACTCCATCCAGGAATGGCAAAGAACCGCTTCAGCACCCATCTCTTTTAAAACTGACAAAGCTTTGTTTGAAAGGTCTTTACCTATTCCTCTTCCCTGATAATCGCCGTGAACGAAGAGGCTTTTAAAATAACCCATTTTAAGAGGGGAAACCTTCCATTCTCTTATCGAAAGTCCCTTTTTAAATATTTCAGTTGAGGATTCTATCCAGGTTCCCGGAGCATAAGTTAACCTGACCCCGACAACCTCTCCACCAGAAAGAGCTATGAAAGAGGCATTCAAAGACTCTTGCTTCCCTTTACTGAAAACATCTTTTAATTCAGAATAACTATAATAATCTTTACCAATCCATTGATCCGTAAATAGTTGAACATTTTTAAGGTCTGATTCCTCGAGAGGTCTAATGAAAACCTCTCTTTCCTTTTTATTTAAACTCATAATTCATTACTTATTATCTTTTCATATTTTCCATCTGAAGCTCCATTTTCACTTCTTTATGATCCTTTAACATTGAGAAGATGGCCTGAAGTTCATCTATTTTTTTTCCAGTGATTCTAATTTTTTCATCTACGTAAGCTGAAGTTACCTTGTGTCCAGACGTTTTTATCAATTTATTGATCTGCTTCCCTTTTTCTTTATCTATACCTTGTTTAATTTGAAGGATTTGCTTCAACATATTCCTGCCAGAAGGAATAGGCTCTTCGGGCTCCAAAGCATTCATTCCAATATTTCTTTTCACCATATTTGTCCGCAAGATATCGAGGACAGCATTTAATTTGTATTCATCAGGGGCCCACAATTCAACAAAAGTTTCTTTCAGCTCAACTTTTACATCTGCACCTTTAAAGTCATAACGCCCAGCAATTTGTCTGGTTGTTTGATTAATGACGTTTTTCAACTCACCCATATCCAGTTTAGAAACAAGGTCAAAAGAAGGCATAATCTTTCTCCTATCTATTTTGTTAGTGCATATCACCTTTTTTTTTACAGTGTTGCGACAAAGATAGCAAGAACCTTTCTCTTTCCAACACCTATTGAGTGTGGCAAAAGCAGGACTATGAAAAAAACCATTTCCAAAGAAGAAATTAACGCTCTACCCCTAGCCTCATTTCAAGGGGATATCATTACTGTTAATAAACCAAGTGAATGTGTAGACGCTTTAGAAGAGCTTAAAAAAGAAACATATATTGGGTTTGATACCGAAACAAGACCTAGTTTTACAAAAAACAAATCCTATAAAGTAAGTCTTCTTCAGTTGTCTACACCTAATAAAGTTTTCCTTTTCAGGCTAAAGAGCCTTGGCCTTCCAAGAAACCTATCAGAGCTTTTAAATGACCCATCACATTTTAAAATTGGTTTGGCCCTTAACCAAGATATAAAAGGACTCCAAGAACTTTCTCCCTTTAAGGCCCGAAGCTTCATTGATCTTCAAACTTTAGCAAAAAATAGCAATATAGAAGTTTTAAGCCTCAGAGGCTTATGCGGACTTTTCCTGGGAACGAGGCTCTCTAAAAAAGCAAAACTCACTAATTGGGAAAATAAGTTTTTAAGCAAAGCCCAACTTCGTTATGCGGCCCTCGACGCCTGGGTTAGCAGGGAAATATTTTTTGAAATGGAAAAGAATCAACTCTTTGACCTAAAGGCGATTACTTCTCTGGCCAAAAAAGAAGAACAAAGTTAGTTTAGCAGGCAGAAAATCTAGGTTCTTTAAACTATTAGTATCTATTCATATTCTAGGAGTCCCTCATGAGCATTCGATTGGAACAGCCAAGTCATAAACAACTCGACACTCTTAAACCAATTAACCTTAAACAACAGTTAGCAGGGACTCCTCCCAATAATCCTCACTTCACTGTTAATATTAAAAACCGAAAGGGTGATGATATTAAAGTAGCCGACCCTCGGATGACCCGGGCCCTCGTCGCTTTAATGAACCAACATGCCGTTCACGGTGGAGCAGCTGCTCACTGGGGCGGACCCGCTGCCTTTGCAGAAATTATGTCATGCGTTCATTGGTTTATGTTTGAAAATAAATCATCTCCTTGGTTTGAATCCTTTAACTTTGTTAACGATGCAGGCCACACTGAAAATGGTGTTTACGCACTTAGGGCCAATTATGGATTTGATGGACTAAGTTTTGAAGACCTCTTTAAGTTTCGATCGATAAACAGCAAATTAACTGGACACGGTGAAGCTCATCTAAATCCTGAAGGAGTCTATATCAGTAATGGGCCCTTAGGATCAGGGCTTCCACAAGCTCAAGGGCTTGCCATTGCTGATAAGGCCATAGGTAATGAAAGAGTTACAGTCTGTACTATTTCAGATGGCGCCAGTATGGAGGGAGAAGCGAAGGAATCCTTTGCTGCTATCCCAGGATTAGCTTCAAGAGGTATGCTTAACCCATTTCTTATGATTGTTTCAGACAATAATACAAAACTTACAGGCAGAATTGATAAAGATTCCTTCAGTATGGAATCTACATTTTCCACTCTCTCTCATCTTGGTTGGGAAGTTATTCTGGTCAAAGAAGGAAACAACCTTCAGGAAGTTTATAATGCAATAGAGAAGGGTCTCGAACTCGCAAAGGCAAATCCCTTAAAACCAGTCTGTCTTCACTGCCTCACCGTGAAAGGCTTTGGAGTCAAATCAACAGAGGAAAGTGCCTCAGGTGGACACGGCTATCCTCTCAAAGCTTATAGTGACAAATTAGAAGGCTTTATCAATGAAGTTTTTGATGGACAGGTCCCCTCTGAGTTAAAAGAAACGATCCAAAAATTGGCCAAAAAGCCAGGTACTTCAGAATCATCTAGCTCTCAAGGGGAAGCTAAAAAAATTCCAATGGATAAAGTCCAACCTGGCTTTGCCAAGGCTGCCATCAAAGCCGCTAAAGAAGGCCTTCCCGTCTTTTCTGTTTCTGCTGACCTTCAAGGATCCACAGGAATAGCAGCTTTTCAAAAAGAGTTTCCCGGCCGCTTTATTGATGTTGGTGTTGCTGAAGCCAATGCCGTGAGTACAGCCGTTGGCCTTTCGAAACAAGGTCTCATTGGAATTGTTGATACATTTGCACAATTTGCTATTTCTAAAGGTAACCTTCCCCTCATAATGAGCGGTCTCTCCCAAGCTCCAATTATTGGACTTTTTTCTCATACTGGTTTTCAAGATGCAGCAGATGGAGCAAGCCACCAGGCAACAACTTATCTGGCGGCCACATCCTCTATTCCCCACATCCAATGCGTTGTGGTCTCCTACCAAGCAGAAGCGGAAGCTCTTATGGGACAAGCAATTCATAAAATCAAAAGGGAAAGAGAAGAGAAAGGAAGTTCTGACAGCGTTCTTTTCTTCTACGGACGTGAAAAGCACCCCATTAGCTTCGACGAAAAAGCTACTTTTGAGTGGGGAAAAGCGCAGATTCTTAAAAAGGGAAAAGATGTAACCTTTATAACTTGTGGACCTCTTCTCCCTAAGGCCTTAGCTGCTAGTGAACTCCTCGAAAAAGAGGGACTTTCAGCGACAGTTATTAATAATGCTTTTGTAAATAGGCCAGACCTTGAAACCATTTCAAAATGCTTAAAAGAAACAGGTAATAAAGTCATTACTTTAGAAGACCACCAACTAGTTGGTGGAATGGGTGCTCAACTAACCCATGCACTCTCTCTAGAGGGGTATGATTTCAAGATAAAATGCCTTGCAACTCAAGGAGGCTTTGGACAATCAGCTTATCTAGCTGATCATCTCTATAAAGCTCATGGACTTGATGAAGACAAACTTGTCGAAGAAACAAAAAAGTTCCTTAAATCTTAACTTAAGATTTTAACTTTTTTCTCACAAAAGACACCTGTATATAGCGACCACTTTATGGTCGCTTTCTTTATAGATATCAATCTGCTCGAAATCCAATTTATTTATTGGCGGAGGCTTTAATCCAAGGTAATTCAGTTTCTTCAATAAAGTTTCAGCGTATGAAATATTCGGACATTCTATGACGTAAGCTTCATCTTTCTTTTGAGAAAAAGGGACAATATAAATTTTTGATGTTCTTAAATCTCGGTCAATATAAAAGGCTTTCATTCCTCATCTAACTTTAAAAATTAAATTTTATACCTAGCTGGCTTTTTTCCGCTTAAGTGTCTTAAATAAAGCGGGACAGGTTTTTTTAAACTTATCATAAAGCTCTTTTGAAGTGACCTTAGAGCTTACTAACCCATTAATATTTTTCTTCATCTTTTTTAAGGTTTCCATATCAGTGCTGTTCATGATTAAGATGATTGGGGCCTTAAAATTCGCACCATTCCTATCACTTCTCACTTTACTGACAACAAATTCAGCATTCCCCTTTTCAAGCTCCATACAAGTAATCACACAACCAAACTTTTGATTTTTTAATAACTGGGTTGCTTTTGATGAGCTCGTCGTTGTAAAAACCTTTATTTTTAGTTTTAAAAAAACTTCACTTAATTTTTCAATGTTTTCTGGGTTATCACCTACAAGAAGGAGGTTTATATTATCTTTTGGTTTTGAAACAAAATCAGACTTTATTTTTTCAGTCTTGATTTGAGCGACTTGTTTTGTGTCAATAATACGATCGTCTTTACTTCCTTTAATGACGTGAACTTCATCTTTGATAACTCTATTTTCCTTAAATGTAGCAACAACTTCATCCTTATTTCCGAGGGGACCATCTCCTTTAACGACTCCTAAAACACTTTCACCTTCCTCATCGTCAGAAGAGACTTTACCGAGAATTCCATCTCCCTCTTCTTTTTCGCCTTTAATCGTGGCCAGGACTCCATCTTTTTCGGGGCCTTCTCCTTTAACAGTTCCTAAAATACCATCTTTTTCGGGCCCTTCTCCTTTTACCGTACCAAGAACTTCATCTTTCTCCTGACCTTCTCCTTTAAAAGTTGCAACGACCTCATTCCCTTCAACTTGATCAACTTTATATTTTGCCAGAACCTCATCTTTTTCTGAGCCTTCAATAGAAATAGTTCCAAGAACTTCATCTTTTATAGGCCCATCTCCTTTTATATTGGTTACATTTCCATCTTTATCCCGGTTTTCTCCTTTAATCGTTCCCAAAACCCCATCTTTTTCTGGACCTTCTCCTTTTACAGTCCCTAAGACATCATCTCCTTCTGACTCTTCGCCCTTAATATTTCCCAAAACCTCATCTTTCTCAGGACCATCTCCCTTAAAAGTTGCAACGACATCATTCCCTTCAACTTGATCAACCTTATAGCGGGCCAGAATCTCATCTTCTCCTTCCTTTTCTACCTGGACAGTTCCTAAAACATCATCTCCCTCAAACATCCCATCACTTTTAACAGTTCCTAAAACTCCATCTTCTATTTTTCTATCTTCTTTAACAGTCCCTAAAATGCCTTCTTCAGCTTCTTTATTACCTTTAACAGTTCCTAAAACTTCATCTCCAACATTTCTATCAACTGACACTGTTCCTATAACATCATTACCTTCTACTTGATCCACTTTATAACGGGCCAGGATTTCATCCTGAGCTTCTTTTTCTACTTTGACACTTCCAAGGATATCTTCTCCTTCTATTTGATCTACCTTAACAGATCCAAGGATATCATCACCTTCTATTGGATTTATCTTAACGACACCTAAAACATCGTCACCTTCAATTTGCTCAACTTTGTAACGGGCCAATATATCATCGCCTAAAATTTGATCGGCTTTCACTGTCCCTAAAATATCACTGTCAGGAAACTCATCGGCTTTGACGATCCCCAAAACGCAATCATCATTGAGACCTTCAACTTTAACAACACCCAAAATATCATCTTTTTCATACCTATCCACAACGGGTGCATCTAGTCACGATTCAGTTTTCGGAAGAGCTTTCTCTGCAATACTAAAAACGGCATCGTCAAAAGCTGAGGGGTCAGGATCTAATTGAAAGTCTGGATCAATTCTATTTTTTCCGAATATATTAACACCAAGAGGATAAGCATTTGTGATTTGAGGCAAAGTTTCGGCCATACTCTCTCCAAGAAAGTACATACCTGTTGCCTCTACTTCACCTGTTAAAGGAAGTAAATTAAACCAAAGACCTGAACATGTTGGGGTGATGTTATCCCACTGTGGGCTCTTTTTAACCCACTCCTTATAATCCAAGATATTTGTCTTCCATTTTATTGAAAAAGCAAAAAGATCGTTACTAAAACCAACTTTTATTTTTACATCGGGTGGTGCTGGGTTTTCTTCAAAAGCAAATTTTACGATGGCCCTCATTGCAATATTAATTTTTATTTTATGCTCACCAACCTGAGGTGCTCTCGAACCATAATAGGAAAAAACTTTATCAAGAGGCTCTTTCATATCAGGCAAACTTGTCGCAGGCCTTGTTGAAACGATTTTAGTTCCAGGAGGAAAAAAGCAATGAATTCCAGTAAAAGTAGCTTCCCCTAAAAACTTGGCCATCGAGTTTAAGATATCAATTCCTCTGTCACTTGGAATATTAAAAGCGGGGAACTCATAGTTAGCTTCATCTGTTTTTTTTCCAAAATAAGCTATCCTCACCTGGCCCGATTGAATAAGTTTCAAAAATCTTTCTGGAATTTCTTCTGGTAATTCAAGAAGCCAGAAGGAAGGAATCATAATTGTGTTGATTGTACTTCTGCCCATTCTTAGGACTTCATCGATCCAATTTGTTTGCTGAGCATTCCACTGAACAACGTTAACTATCTTCTGATCCCCTTTTACAAGGTCTGTTAGAGTTTGATAGTTTACACCATGACCTAGAACTGCTCTTTTAGAGACATAAATTATATGGCTTTTCCTATTTTCATCTGCCATAAATTTCTTTTCTCACGTTTAAAAAAGTTACTAAAAATTAAAGTAGCGCCTTTAAATGACCTTCTTCATTATCGAAAATATACAAAAAAATATTAAAAAAAGTTAAAAGGTCTATTAAGTACAAAAGCAATATTCTCAACTTAAAAAAAGGAGGAAAATCCGACAAGAAGAGTCGGTAGTCTTAGTTTTATTGAAGAATCAATTTTTAGCTTCCGAATGACCATTTACTACAAAGAATTGCTGGAAATTAAAGTCATGAGACCTGAAATTATTGCTATTTTTACGTTCATTTTAACAATGTGCTTCACCCCCGGTCCTAATAATATTCTTTCAACTTTCCACACAATTAAATTTGGCTACAAAAAGACAATTCCACTCCATTTAGGAATGTATGTTGGCTTTACATTTACTGGCTCACTTGTGGCCTTCTTAGCAGACTGGATAAATCAATATAAAAGTATCTTCAATTTTATCGTTTTTTTAGGAGCAGGCTATATATTATATTTAGCAGGTAAGGTTGCCTTTGCTAGCCCTTTAAACGCGGCTGAAGAAGATAACCAAAAAACGATATTAGGCTTTAAGGAAGGTTTCATTTTACAATTTCTAAATGGCAAAGCCTGGACACACTTTACAGCACTCATGACAACTGTACTAAATCCAATTCAACCTAGCTTACAAGACAAATTAATATGGAACTTTGTGAATTCAATTTTTGGATTCGCCGCTCTTACCACTTGGGCAATCGCTGGAGTCTTTTTGAGAAAAATTTTTTCTACACCAAAACAAGCCAAGTACTTAAATATTTTTCTGGGCCTTGCTTTAGCTGTACTTGGTATTTACTTACTCTTTCAATAAAAAAAGGGAGGTTACCCTCCCTTTTTTTTGTTTATACTAATTAATAAAACCTAAAAGCTCTATATAAGGTCCTCTTCGTCGTCGATTAGAGAATCAATCCAATCTTCTGATTCAGAGTCACTGTTTAAAGCAAACTCCGCGTTTTCAAAATAAGGACCTTCATCATCGTAATCATCGTAGTCATCGTAGTCTACATCACTGTAAAAGTCGTCATCATAATCCCAGTCATAATCGCTACTTCTGACATTATCGATCGCCTCTGAACAGAAATATCTATAAGAACCTTCTTGGTAATTTAAACGCGAACGAAGCTCTGCACACTGATCGTAACCAACATTACACCTGTAATTATTGAACCTCTCGACAGTTGCATTTTTATAGCCGTCTACTAACTCAAAGTTACAAGTATCGTAGCTTGAGTATCTATGGAGGTATCCATTATAAACGAAGTATGGGTATCCATTACGGTAGTAATAGCCATTATTGTAGTCAATTCTAAAACGAACCCATCTGTTCCAATAAACAAACCTATAAGGAATTGTCCTGAAGTAATATCTTGGATAGGTGAACCTTAACCTATGAGATGGATAATACCTGTAAGGAACATGTACGTACCTTCTAAAAATTGGTCTAGGTCTATGCCAACCAGGACGGTGGTAAAAACGTCTATGATACCTCATATGACGCTTTTGAAAACGCTTTCCACTAATAGGGCGGTATCTTCTTGGTGGTAGAGGTGGCTTCGGTCTAGGGTTAATCCTTCTTCCTGGTCTCACTCTACCATTCCCACCACGCCTTGGTGGAGCTACTCTTCCATTTCCACCACGTCTTGGTGGAGCCACTCTTCCATTTCCACCACGTCTTGGTGGAGTCACTCTTCCATTTCCACCACGCCTTGGTGGAGTTACTCTTCCATTTCCACCACGTCTTGGTGGAGTCACTCTTCCATTTCCACTCCCACCACGCCTTGGTGGAGTTACTCTTCTGTTGTTGTTTGGACGACTTGGAGCAACACGACGATTTGATCTTGGCCTATTTGGCGCAACTCTTCTATTATTACCAGAGTTTCTACCAGGGCTAACCGCCCTTCCAGGCCTTGGGCGTGGACTTCGTTCAAATGTTTTTGTTACACTTTCCCCAGTGACTCCGCTCTCATTTTTATTAGCCTTTGCAGTATTCGATGCATAAGTTGCATAAGAAAAACTTCCAAAAAAAAGAGAGAAGGCAATGAGGAATTTAAATGATTGCTTCATCATTCCTCCTTA
>PAZA01000023.1 GCA_002715375.1 Halobacteriovoraceae bacterium | reverse complement strand
GGGCGTAAGGCCAATTAAGGCCTGCATTGGAAAGAAGGAGCCCAAAAGTCACCCCTACATGGATATAAGCAAACATCACGGGGAGGGTCATTTTCCAGTTTTTAGTCATAAATAAATTTTATTGAAATTAGGCAAAAAGAAACAGCTCTATTTTGAAAAAAAAGGAGAAAAATTTCCATGAATTGCGACCTTTATTGACGCATCAGAAGAAATATTTATAAAATCCCGCAGTAAGTGGCCTTTTGACGATTGTGAGGGCCTTTTTACACCAGATCCTTCTTCTAAGGAGTTTGAATTGAAAAGACTATTTGTTTCCTTTTTAATGGTTGTGATGCCTCTAAGTATGAGTCATGCAATTGATCGAGAAAATGCTTGTTTTAAAAACGAAGTTTGTCCAGAAGGAAAAGTTTGTGCTGCCTATAAAGTACCTAGCAAGTCCGAGCTGAAAAAAAGACTTCGAATGATTCAAAAAGAATATAAAAAACCATGGAAAGTGCAGGAATGGGGTCTTCATTGGTTTAGTAAGCTTAATGAGAAAATTAAGCTTAAATATAATGGTTTTAGTATTAAAAAATCGGCTTACAAAGAAACCGTTGTTTTAAAGTATAAAGACCGTGGATTAACTAAAAAGACTAAATTTTATGTCTACGATAAAAAGGATCCTAAATACCCAAAAAACTCTGGAAAGAAAAAACCTCTTCTCCTAGTTATTCCTCCTATTTATGATATTTCTCCTTTTGATTACTGGCAAGCTTATGATTTCGCTGAGAGAGGTTATAAAGTTGCTATTTTAGATTTAGGTGGAATGAGTTATGTCAGTCCTTTACAGCCTACGAGCTCTATTAATAAATCAACCCTTAAAACAATAGGGGATGCTAATAGAGTTATTGAGTACATGATAAGGAGAGCATACGTTGATCCTGAAAAAGTCGGAGTCTTCGGCTTTAGTTTAGGTGGAAATATTGCGAGCCTCGTGTTTTCAGTAAACCCTAAGATTAAAGTTCTTTCGACCGTTTCTTCGGGCGCAAAGTTTGCTGAACTTTTAACAAATTCAAACCAAACTGTAGCAAAAATATACAGAAAAATGAGAAAGAAAAGAGAAAGCATCACTACTGACCTGGCTTATTTAAAAACTCTAAAGAAGTCACTTCTTTTTGATCCTGTTTACTTTGCTCACTTGAGAAACCCTGAAGACGTTTATATGGTTTTTTCAGATAACGATACTTCTGTACCAACTAAAAACCAAAAAGAGTTAGAATCCGCTTTTTGTGCTTCAGAAGAACTTGGGACTTCAAGGTGGGAAAAGGGTGAGCACTTTCCTGTCATCGTCAAAGATCTTTTTAAAAGAACATATATAAACGATTTTTTTGATAAAAATTTACTTCATTAATATTTTCGATAAATCTTAAAGGCTCCTTGATTGATCTCATCGAGGAGCTTTTTTGAAAAAGTCATTTTAGAACCAATCGTACATTCAATAGAGAAGGGGACAAAGCGGGAGGTCTCCATTCCTTTTTTTCCTGTGGCAAAGTCAACAAATGAGTAAGAGAAAACGGTGAAGTTTTCATTGTTTTTAAAGACCTCGGCCCTTTTAACAGGAATTTTAGTCTTATTTGGTACGAGAGTGTCTTCATTAAGCTTAAACTCTATCCTGAAAAGGCACCAGGGGTCTTTTTTAGAGGGTGCTCTCGTTTGATTATAGATTTTTCCCTTTTGAAAAATAAGGCTCCTGCTTAATTCAAACCCATCTTTTGTATAATATCTAAAAAGAAGATCTTTTTTGATTTCGACAATTAAATCATCTCCTGTAGAAGGGATCGTCAGGCCATTAGTTTGTTTGACTTTCTCTTCAACTTTACTGTCCTTTCGGGAATTACATTTAAGTCTTACTGAAGGGTTTAAAGTTAAAGAAAATTCGGTCCTCTTTAATGAAAAAGAGGTTTTTATAGAAACCTTCTTTTTACTCGAGCCCAGGAGAAGATGAATGAGGTCACCTCTTTTCCACATAAGGACTGTTGTTTCTTTAAAATTAATTTTAAAATTACCCTTCTGATAGTTTTTTGAATTAAACAAAAAAGTAGGTCCTTTTTCAACGCTTTGACTGATTTTTGTTTGAGTTAATTGACAAGAGAATTCTTTCGAATGAGTTAAGGGTGAGGAAATAACAAGAAACAAAAGAAACAAATAAACAGAAAGGCCCTTAGGCCAAAAGATTAATAGGTCAGGAATTTCTGTTTTTCTTTTCACACTTCATTATAGACTTAATCCAGCTAAATTTGTGTTCAAATTTTTATGAAGGAGGTGTTTTTGAAAAAAAGTTGGTTAACAATTTTAATTGGTAAACCTTTTATTTTTAAGAAATAGGATTATAGCTTCTTCCCCTCCACTTAATATTTTTTTTCTTTGACCAACGCCAAGAATTGAGTGCAATTGATAACAAAAATAAAACTCCCAAAGGATGAAAGATACAAGACATAAGGGGCTGACGAAACCTTATTGCCATTAGGATTCTTGGAAAAATATTCATAAAAACCCCAATCAGAGACGGAAAAAGGTAAACCTCTTTTTCAATAAGACCTATCCAAGAAAAGAAGAGCCCCAAAAAGGGAAGAATAAAAGAAATATAATAAAGAGTAAGAACTCCTAAAAGAGCAGTTGTTTTTCTGCCCACCCCTTCATAGATATTTTTTGAAAAGCCTTCCCAAACACTTTTTGCTGAATCATACATTCTGCATGTTGAAACTTTAGAAGCATCTGTAAAAAGAACTTTACCCCCCGACTTTTTAATATTTGTTAAAAGGTCCATATCATCAACAATACTATTTTTTATTGCTTCAAATCCACCGGCCTTTAAAAGTTCGCTCTTTTTTAAAAGCATGATTTGTCCCATTGCCACCATAAATTTGGGGTCCTTACTACGCCAAATAAGAGGAATGGGGAGCCAACTGAAATAAGTTGTATAAAGGAGAGGAAGGATGAGTTTTTCGGCCCATGTCTCCATTTTTTGAAGAGGGACTCCTGTTAGGGCCTGGCAGTTATACTTGTCTTCTAGAAGATAAAGGAGTTTTGAAACAGCATCTTTTTTTAGGGAGACATCACAGTCAATATAAAGGATTGTTTCGGCTTCAGCGGAAAGCATTAGTTGGTGGCGGGCAAAGACTTTGCCGGCCCAACCTTTTGGCAAGCTTTTTCCTTGAATCACTTTTAGGTTGCTAAATTCTGCTTGTAGGGTTTTTAAAATAGTCGGTGTATTATCAGTTGAGTTGTCATCGCAAACAATAACTTTGTTAACATGCTGAGAGTTTTGTAATGCCTGCCTTACGCACCTTTCAATATTGTCCTCTTCGTTCCTTGCCGGAATAAGAATATCAACTGTCCCTAGGCCCTTTGTTTCTTTTTTTGCCACAGGCCAAAAAACAAGGTTAAAAAGAGTCAGGAAGAAGGAAATTGAGATAGGAATGAGCCACATATAAGGAGTTAGTGGTCCTAAATGATCTAATTGTGCCATGTTGCTTTTACCTTCTTTTTTTTTAAATTATCTTTCCCTTTGAAACTAAAGTTGCTTTTGACTTAAAAGGGGGACCTCTATGGCCCTATCCAAAAAATTATTTCTAATCTTGGCCTTCATAGCTATTCCTTTGCTATCAGAGGCCCTGGAAACAGACGACTTCTATGCTCTAACAAAACCTTTACCTGATTCAAGAAGAGCGATCAATGGTTATGTCAATAATGTGATTGATAAACATGTTGCATGGGCCAATAAAAAAAGGCTTGCCGTGTCATGTGATAAGATCACTTTTAGAATAGCGGCTTCTTTTCTCTCGAAGTTTAGAGGGCCTGTGAATTTTCTTGAAAGGCGAGGGCTTCTTTATCCAGACACGGAAAGTCGAGGAGAAGTCCATGAGGATTCAATTTATAGAGATATACCCATTTTAAAGTCTCAAAGCCGCCATATAAGGATTGGTCAAGTTGTTTTCGGGGAAGATAAATTTGAACACTTTTTTGGAATGGGTTTTTTGCATTATGTAAAATATAGGATAATTTTTAAAAAGCTTTTAAGAAAAGGTTTCTCTAAAGATCAGGCGCGTAGAGAAGCTATAAAAAGAAATCTTCCCTTTTCCATCTACTCAGAAAATACTTTTGTTGGTCTTTGGCCTTCAGGAGTTTTTTCTTTTGCGGATATCGAGTCCAATATAGCTTCCATCCCTTTTTATGACGAAATTTGTAGAGAAAATCCAATATTAAAAAAGAGAGGAAGAAAGTGGTTTCGGGTAAGGCCTTTTGATTTTGTTCACTATATCCACCCTTTTTGGAATGAGGCCATCAATATGAATTATTATGCTCCTAAGGTTTGGCCTAAAGTCAAACCTTACCTTTTAGAGCATTGTGACAGAATGCCGGAGATTAAAAACTCTTCTCTTTGGAGGTATTCGGAGAAAGTAAAACATCTTAGCTTATCTGAGGACCTCCTGAGTGAGTTACCGGAAAAGTTACCTAAAAGAAGAGCAAAGTCTTTTGAAGATTTTTGTGAAAATAGAAAATAGAGAACGCAGTGCCCTCATTTAAAAAGACTGGCCACTTCGGAGATAATTAAGACAAAATACGTGCCTTAAAAAGTTGAGAGCATAGGAAATAGAAGGAGATATCTTTGGAATTTGTAAAGTTAAGCGACATTTCTGTAGAAAACACTTACCTCCGTTTAGATACTGATGTTTCAGATTTAGAAAAGAGTATCGGAGCTTTAGGCCTTTTATCTCCTCTTGTTATTGATTCAGAAAACCTCCTTTTGGCCGGTGGCCGTCGTTATAGCGCTCTAAAAAATTTAGGTCATGAAAAAGTTTGGGTAAAAAGAGCAGAAGGCGATGCCCTTGAAAAGGAACTTGTCTCGATCGATGAAAACCTTGTTAGAAAAGATTTGGAAAAGGTTGAGCTTGAGGCCAATTTAAGGCGGGCCAAAGAATTGTATACAGAGCTTCTTAATAAACAGCAGGGGAAGGCCATGGAAGTTGCCAAAGAAATTGAGGCGATGGAAGAGTCTGAGAAACCTATTGTACCAGATAGTAAAGGTGATGACGAAAAAGGTGCTTTACCTGAAGTAGAAGTTCTGGCCTCCCAAAAGTTTGTTAAGGATGTCAGTGAAAAGACAGGCATGAGCCATCGTCAAATTTTTCAGGCCATTGAGCGTGATGAAAAAGCGTCCGCTGATATAAAAGGAGCAAGAGTTAGGGGAGAGATTTCAATTGGCCATACGAATGAAGTTATAAAGCTCCCTAAAAAAGATCAAAAGCACATGCTTCCTCTTATTAAGGACAAAACAGTAAGGGAAGTTAGAAGCCTTGTTAAGGAAGCGAAGTCTCAAGGAATTGATGCGGTTGTGGAAAGGTGTTCTAGAGAACGCAAATATTCAAAAGAAGCTAAAAACCTTCAGAAGCTCTTTAAGAAGGCCTCTCAAATATTAGGTGGGCTTGAGTTAGAGGGGATTTCTCTCGATCATGAATCCCTCGTTGATCTAAAAAAGGATTGGGGAAAAACCTATTCCCTTATGAGTAAGCTTTTAAATAATGAGGAAGACTTTCCACCAAACGTTGGGTTTCCACCAGGCCAAGGCCATATTGAAGAAAATCCAAATGCCTATCAATAAGCGCCTAAAGTTTTAAGTTTTATAATTTAAATTTAAAAACAAAATAGAATTCATTTTAAATAACAAATAAAAGTATTTATTTTGGGGCTTTTATCAAAAAGAAACCTTAATTAAAAATTTGGCTTTTTAAAAAAGTATTATAATGGCCGTGGTTACTAATTCTTTTTAAAAAAGGAATGAACTGTGGGCCCAATAAAAAGACTTTTTTTTCTTCTTCTTCCATTTGTATTTTTTTTAATCGCACCTGTCCTTCTTGCAGGTGAAATATGGTCACCTTCCACAATTATAATAAGGTTTGATGGAAGTGTTGGTCACAAAATTCCGTTACCTTTGGATTACTTTCAAGGAAATAAACCACTGGGGCCCGCAGTAGGAGATAAGTTAGGCGGAGGTTTCTTTCCCGTTTTTGGAGGAAATTATCAAAAGTTTAAAAGAGTTTTTGCTTTGGAAGAACTTAATGAAAAAGAGGATACCGTTGATGGACTCAGGCCAGTTGGCAAGGATCAGATCCTTCTCCCTGCTGTCCACCCAAGGGGGTATAGGGTCATTGAACAGCATGCCAAAAGCTTAAACCTTGTGGGCATGGTTGGAGCTGGGCCTGGCGGTTACCTCTTTTTAAGCGCAGGTTTAGGAGCAGGTTTTAATGTAGGAAATGGCTTTGTGGCTAGTCGAACTGTTAAAACCCTTGCTGAATCAAAGCGGCTTCCCTGGCCTAGTATTCCTGGAAATATAAAGGAGTTAAATAAGCAATTAAAGCCAGGAGATAGTTTATCCTGGAAACAAAATATAAACCTTATTGTAAACCTCTCAGCAGGTGCTGGTTGGCTAGCGGGAACAGGTTTTTGTGGTGGGATTAATACAACATGGAATACAACTATAGGAAGGCCTCAGCAATTTGGTAACAGGCCCATAGTTCAGGTCAGTTATGCTAAAGCGAAGGATAAAAAAGTTGGAGGCTCTTTTGGAAACCTCCTTTCAAATTTTAGTTTGACAAAGGTATGGGGGAAATCAAATTCATTGACTTATATATTTGATCTTGGTCACAGAGGTAAGCAGGATATTGAATTGGAAATGAGTTTAGATGACCCTCGTCTTAAAAAGCTAGATCAGTCTTATTTAGGAAGCTTGAAAGATTCTTTTAATAAGAAGGTAAGAGGCCAAAAAGTTAAGAAACTTTCTTTCAAAGGTGCCACGGCCCTCCTCGCTTATAATTTAGCACTCAAAGGAGACTTATCCGTTGCAGATATTTTGAGTCAGAGTAAAGGGAAGTATGGAGTCACAAAAGTGTCAGATGAAGATAAGAAGTCTGTGTCAAGAACTAAGGCCGTTGGGTTTAAAA
Source organism: Halobacteriovoraceae bacterium (assembly GCA_002715375.1). Classification (GTDB taxonomy): domain Bacteria; phylum Bdellovibrionota; class Bacteriovoracia; order Bacteriovoracales; family Bacteriovoracaceae; genus UBA7317. Next base: position 28,438 of record PAZA01000023.1, on the reverse strand, counting down.
TTCCCTGGCTTATTAAAGCGGGTTATTCATCAGGAAAGAGCTTTGTGGTGAGTGACCTGAAAAAAATTAATGAACATACGGTTGTGGAAACTTTAAATGGAATCTATTCAAAAAAGTATGGAACGAGCGGTGTTTTAAGCCGGGATGCCAGTAGGGCGAGTGTTTTTTCTGGGTTTATTCAGCAGGTCATGCCTTTAAATGAAGGGGGAGACCCTGAAAGTGATCATCGAAGGTATGCTGCTAATTGGAAATATTCTTATATAAGAAATAAAGTAAATGAGAAAAAAATAAAAAGAGAGTTGAAGCAAGTGCGCTATAAGATCGGTTTTATGGACAAACTTCGGGGACTTAACATTCCAAAGGGGACGAATAAAACCTTTAAAATTGAAATTGATCTATCTCTTTCGAATAAAGCAACAGATGAACTTATGAATATCGCTAAAATTCATGGTGAGAAAAAGTTGGTCGAGGAAGCGACAATCTATCTGGATACCTTCGTGAAAGAATATAGGCAGGATAAATATATAGATGAAAAAGGTTATAGCATCGCCAAAAGGGAGATCTGCGTTGGTGGAGGCGGCCATAAGGTGAGGATTTTAAAAGAGTGTGTTTTTACGACAAGAAATAAAATTAAAAAGGCCATGAAGAAAGCTTATAAAGGTTTGATGAAAATGGCGAAATCCAAAGGGAACAGCGATTATAAAGAGTTTGTCAAAGGGTATGCAGATTTTGGTAAGGGTTTTATTGAAAATAAATTTACTATGAAAACTTTCCTCCGATTACTCCGTTTTAAGTGTAGGACATCAGTTTATCATAAGCTAATTAAGGAACGTCCATATCTATCGAAAGAAGAGGTTTTAAAAATATGTCCTGAAAAAAGGATAATGGTTGATGGCAGGCTTTCAAAGATTCCTTACGAAATCAAAATGAAGGTCCAGGGAACCAATATTAAGCCTTGGTCCCAGACCCTTTATTCTCATAAGTAGAATTACTAGGGTATCCAAGAAGCTATTTCCTCTCCAATTAATGTTGGAGAGTCTTCTTGAATAAAGTGAATTCCTTTCACTGTGACTTCTTTTTGGTTATTCCAAGTCCGGCAGTATTCTCTATGTCTTCCCGTTAAAATGGCACCAGGTTTAGCGTTAATAAAAAGTTTAGGAAAAGGAGTATTTTTTATCCACTTTGAGTATTGCTCAACAAGAGAGTGAACCTCCTCAGGACTTCCTTCTATAGGGATATTTCTTGGCCAGGAAAGGGTTGGTCTTCGATCTTCACCAGCTTTCTTAAAAGGTTTCCTGTAAACATCCATTTCCTTTTCACTTAAGTCTCTCATAATTGATCCAGGAAGAACTTTTTCAACAAATATATTTTTTTGAAGAATCATTTCTTCACCAGCTTCGCTTCTAAAGCCTTTAAAAACTTTTTGAGATTGTTCAGGCCAATCATCCCATTTGTAAGTAGCCGTGATCGCTTCCATATAGGCTATGCCTTTAATAGCATTTTGGTGACGGTAGGCCCAATCAAACCCAAGGGCNGATCCCCAATCGTGTAAAACAAAAGTGACGTTTTCTTTTATATTTTTCTTAATTAAAAGTTCATCTAAGAATTTTCTNTGCTCGAAAAAANTGTAACTTGTTGGACCGGAGTCATCTAATTTGTCAGAGTCTCCCATACCGATAAGGTCTGGTGCTAAACAACGTCCCTTTTTTTCTAGGTGAGGAATAATATTCCGCCATAAATAAGAAGAGGTTGGATTGCCGTGAAGAAAGACAATTGGGTCTCCTTCACCACTTTCGTAATAACTGATCTTTTTACCAAAGACCTCACAAAACTTTTTTGGAAGCTCTTCTTCTGTCATGGTGTGAACTCCTATTCCAATATTTTACTCACCCGTATACTCTGGTTTTCTTTTTTTTGTGAAGGCATCGATTCCTTCTCTTCCATCACGAGAGCTCGCATTCATGGCGATATGGTGAGCTTCATGTTCAAGTTGCTGGGCCAAGGTACTTGTGAAAGTTGTGTTGAGAAGCTTTTTGACGGATGCATAAGCTCTCGTTGGACCTTCAGCAAACTTTTTTGCCTGTTTTAAGGCAGCATCCATAAGCTCTTCATCGTTAAAAACTTGATCAATCAAACCCAATTCAAAAGCTTCTTTAGCAGAAAGAACTCTATTTGTGAGCATTAACTCCTTCGCTCTTCGAAGTCCTATTAAACGGGGGAGGTAATAAGTAGAGCTGGCATCAGGAGAAAGAGCCGCTTTTGTATAGGCCGATGTAAACTTTGCTGACTCAGCGGAGTAGACTATATCGCCAGAAATCGCCAAGCTAAAGCCTCCTCCACCAGCCGTTCCATTAACTGCTGTAACAACTGGGGCATCCATTTGGGCCATGAGAGAGACGCCACCATGAATGAGGTGAGTCATTCTTGTGAGTGTTTCTTTCATATCGTCTTTATGGGATAAGAAGTAATTGAGGTCGCCTCCTCCGCAAAATATTTTCCCTTTTCCGGTAAGCAAGACACTTCTAACACTTTTATCATTGGAGCACTCAACCATGGTTTCGTAGAAATCTTTTGCTAGTTCGTAGTTAAGAGCATTGGCTTCATTAGGCCTATTAAGGGTCAGAATTAAAAGACCACCGTCCCTTTCTTTTAAAATGGTTTCCCCTGACATTTGAGACTCCTTTAAAAATAAGAAAAGGCCCTTACCTGAGGGCCTTCTTTGTAAAATTAAAAAACTTCAAATAGTCTATAATACAAATTTTAAATTAGTAAAGGACTCGACCTTTGTTTAAAACTTCTTATTTTTTTTTAAGATTTTTGTAAACTCTTTAATTGTGAGTTGTGGGTTTCTACAAAGTTTATATCCTACGGCATTATGGAGCTTAATAAGTCTCGCTGTCTTTTTTACACTGCGACCTACATCTTTGCTTACTTTAGAAAGCAATTGGCCTTTTCCTTGATAGGCTTGGAGGATAAGTCCGAGCATTTGTCCTTTTTGTGTTAAATACTTTTGATTCCAACCTGGGGAGACCTTTTCGTACCATTTTCTTTTAGCATCAATACCTTTGTTTACAAAAAACTTGTAGGCATTATCAAATGGAATAACAGGGGCAACCATAAAGTCTATGACAACGTAAAGAGGAATAAGAGGGACCTGGGCCAGTTTACTGAGATTATCCGGAGATCTTTGCCATTGTTTTGTGACAGGCATAAACTCAGAATACCTTCTCTTTGGCCCTACTTTTTTATCAATAACAATTTTAACACTCATGGCGACTTGAATATCTCCAACAAGGGGAAGTCGGCAGTCAGAAAAAGCTTTTGATGAAAAAATGATAATAAAGAGAGAAAGAAAAATATGTTTCGTCACTTTGGTCTCCTTTATAAGACAATTTTTGAAGGTATACTTTGATTACCACTGTCACCTTTTCGTCGAGAAAGACTTTATTTAAATGATTTCTCAAGGTTTTCTCTCAGAGGGAAATAATTTCTTTGGGATGTAGAATTTTCAAATAGTGAAAGTTGTAAAAAAACAGCTTAATGGAAAATTTCTTTTTTCCGAGTCAGTCTTTAGGAAATTAAATGAAAAAAGAAATTAAGATCATTTTAATAGGACAAGCTGTCTTTTGGACTTTGACATTGTTTAGCTTTGGTTTAGGCTATACTTGGTGGAAGGACGCTCAAAAAAAATTTATATCATTTAAGAAAGCTCAAATTGAGCAGGGATTGGTCTTTGGAAGTGGGAAAAAATCCTCAGAATGTTTGACCGAGTCCCTGAGTCGGTTAAAAAAATGTAAAAACTCACTTTGTCATGCAGGTATTCATTATTTTATGCGTTCTTGTCTTAATGTCGGTTTAGGTGATAGTTCAGCTTGTGTAGAGGTGCCTTCAAGATCTCCTGCTAGCGTTAAGGATGTCTATTGGTGGAGAAGAGAAGTTTGTAAAAAAATGCATTCCAGAAATTCTTTTGCCTGTTTTCGTCTCATGGGAAATATCCAAGCTTATTGTCACCCTAATATTAAAAAGAAAGAAGTTTTTTAAAAAGAGATCCTTTCTATTTTTTGGAGTAGTTTTCCTTTTTACAATTTATTATAATTTAATGGCAATTACTTTTAGAGGTTGGAGTCGGAATGAAGAGAAAAGTATTAATTGTAGATGATTCAATGACAATTAGGTCATCTCTCCAAAGGTATTTTGGAGAAAGTTATGACGTGACTCTTGCTGAAAATGGTCAGGAATGTCTGGATTTGCTTGAAAAAAGTCAGGATTACGATCTGTTAATTCTAGACGTTAATATGCCTGTCATGGATGGGATTGAAGCTGTTCATCAGATCGCTAAGAATGAAAAAATAAAAGAAGTTAAAACAATGATGCTTACGACAGAGACAAATCAAGAAAAGAGAGATGAACTCTATCAATATAAATTTGTAAAATGTTGGATAATAAAACCAATTACTGAAGATCTTATTCTAGCGGCTGCAAAGCAGATTTTGGATAAATAAAATTAAGATTTTCTCAATTTTATTCTCGAAGGGTTAAGTTATGGAAAAATTTATGGCACCACTTTTTGGTGGTGTTCTTATCGGTGTATCAAGCACTATAGTCCTTTTCTTTTAGGAAAAATAGCAGGAGTTAGCGGGATATTAGGTTCCCTTTTATCAAGACCAAAAAAGAGTCATCACTGGAAAAGCTCATTTTTAATAGGTCTTATTCTTGGAGGGCTGATATTAAAAACTTGGTTTAATGATCTTTTTAATTACAGTCTAAATTTCAACTCTATTCAAATAATTATTGCCGGGTTATTGGTCGGTTTTGGAACTAGGTTAGGGAGTGGTTGTACCTCTGGACATGGTGTTTCAGGCTTACCCCTCTTGTCTAAGAGGTCTTTAGTTGCGACTTTAACTTTTATGCTAGCAGGTGTGGTAACAGTTTATATTAAGGGAGCTGTTTAATGAAAGGAGTTATTGTCGGTTTAGTTTCAGGGGTTATTTTCTCATTTGGGTTAGTTTTCTCGGGTATGACCAACCCCTCAAAAGTTATTGGTTTTTTAGATATTTTTGGCAATTGGGACCCTTCTTTAGCATTTGTTATGGGTGGTGCAGTTTGTTTTAACCTTGTTTCATTCCGCTTTATTCTCAAACGGGATAATCCACTCCTTGAAAAAAAATTCGACCTTCCTTCGAAAAGGGATATCGATAAAAACCTCCTTATTGGGGCCTCTATTTTTGGTGTTGGATGGGGCTTGATTGGTATATGTCCAGGACCTTCAATTGTAAATATTGTCACTTTGCACTTAAACTCATTTTTGTTTGTTGGAAGTATGATTGCAGGAATGGCACTCTTTAAAATTCTAAACTCTTCTTCGTAGAAGAAAGTTTTTAGTTAGATGAACTTTCAATGCAATTTCCATCGGAGTCTTTTATGCATTCAGTATTTTCTTTGGGCCCATGATCTTCACAACCGTGAGGGTATCCATTAGGAGAAAAAATTATAAATAGGGTGGTAAAAATAATAAGTATAAAGCCTTTTTTCATCTATACTCCTTTGTTAGAAAAATTATACCACCTAAATGGAGGACCAGAATCTATTTGATTTTCTTTAAAGATTGAAATAATTTAGACAATTTACAATCCACAATTTGTTTTTTAAAAAAGCGGTACAATTGTTAACTTTTTTTAACTTTTTTATCTTAGATAAAGGTCCATAAATTGGAAAAAACCTCATGGTACGTCTATATTATAGAAACTGAAAAAGGCTTTTATTATACTGGAATCACAAATGATATGCTTAGAAGGTTTAAGCAGCATTCTGGGATAAAAAAGGGAGGAAAAGGGGCCAAGTTTTTTAACTTTGATTGTCCTAAGAGGGTTGTTTATATTGAAAGAGTAAGAGATAGGAGTGAGGCAGCAAAGAAAGAGGTCTTCATTAAGAAAATGACAAAATTAAAAAAGCGAGCCCTTGTGGCAGTTTTTCTAAAGAGGACCGAGAATATAAAAAAAGCAATAGGATTTAATTCTCTTATGGATAAAATAGACAAGCAGTCTTGATTAAATGAGGAAGTCTTTTAAAAGGACCTTCAGATCTTCGGGAGCGATGCCATTTACCATTGAGGCCTTCTCAATCAAATCATCCATTTTATCAAATTGACCATCTTCCACTTTTTGCAAACTTTTTTGAAGCTCATTGTAAGGTAGGCCCAAAAAAGATTGCGATAATGTGTTTAAGTCATTGAAATTAAGACCTCTTTTGTTCCTTATCCTTTCAAAATAATATAATGACTTTGAAACTTCAAAACTTCTCTTTTCACTTAAACCAAATTTTTCAGAAAGGTTTTTGGCCATGTGACGAATATTGATTTGTTCAATAAAATGGCCTTGTTTTTCCAAATCTTTAGAAGTCGAGGAAGCCTCTTCGTATATATCCCCATAAATATCTGAAAAAGAGCCGTGATAGCGGTTAGAAGGGACTACTTTAACTTGATTCGCTTGGAAAAATTCCCATTCAGTTTCCAGACCTTCATCAAAATCATCGAGGTTAACGGCCCTATACCACCCACTTTGATTACGGAGAATAACCCAACCATGCCCCTGATAAGTGTTAACCTTCACTGTTCTAAAGCAGCAGCCTGCTTGCTCATTCAATTTATCTATAAATGATTCACTTTTTTTATAAGGTGAAGTGGAAGGCGAGTCGGGGTTTGACTGACAACCAAAAAAGAGAATAAGGGATGCAAATTTTAAAATAGAGGTTCTGGCCATTTTGTTTGCCTTATACTTAGTAAGTTTGATTCGATCTACTGGGGCATAATAATAAAAAAAGGTGCTTTTTGACAAATAATACTCTTTAAAAAAGGCTTAATATAAAAATGAGTCATCGTTAAAATTAGATTGGTAAATGCTCAGAAGTCTTTAATTAAGTTACTTTATTATCTTGGTTAAAGAACAATTATTTAAAAATTGGTTTTTAAAATTGCCCTCTGAGTCTAAGGAGAAAGTTGAAAAGAAAATGAAAAATTTAAATTAAATGACCTTTATTTAATAACCAACAATGGAAAACCCAAAACTCATTAAAAAAAAGTATATCTAACAAGGTAAGGCCAGTCTAAAATTGATTCATGATTTAAAAAAGCCATCATAAGGTGAGGTCGAGTTGTCACTACACTCTAAATTTCTATTGTTTACTTTAGGAATTTTTTTATTTGTGACTTTTGAAGCTAGGGCAATCAATAAATCAAAAATATTAGAGCTAACAGAGCAAATAGAGTATTACCCCCTTTCTAAATATCTGGATATACTTGAGGACCCTACAGGAAAGCTAAGGGTAAAGGATATATTACAACCTTACTGGCAAGGTAAATTTAAAAAAAGAGGTGAAAGAAAATTAAACTTTGGATATTCGAAGTCTACTTTTTGGGCAAGGCTCAAAGTAACGAACAGGACAAAAGAACAGCACGTCTGGCTTCTATCTCATCATTATTACCTCCAAGATGAGGTTGAGCTGTTTCGAGAGGTTGAAAAAGGTTTATGGATAAGTTCAAAGACAGGAGATACTTACCCCTTTTCTTCACGAGAAATTGAAGCAAGGCCTTTTACCTTTAAAATCAAACCATCCCTGGATTCAACTTACTATGTAAAAATAAAAGGTACTGCCAATCAAATGGACCTGACTTTATCAAGTCCAGTCCGTTTTGCTAAGGATCAGACAAAAGATAACTATATTTTGGGTCTATTCTTTGGTTTGGTTCTTTCCATGATTTTTTATAATGCTTTTATCTTTTTTTCTACCAGAGATTTAAGCTATCTTTTTTATGTTTTACATGTTTCTTCTTATGGACTTGGTCTTTCTTTATATCAGGGGTTTGGTCAGAGATTTCTGTTTCAAAATTTCCCTTTAATGAGTAATAATGGAATAACAGTTTTAATCGGTTTAATGGGTTTTTTCCTCTATCTATTCACAATTAAGTTTTTAAAATTAAAAGAAGAAATGCCAAAAACTTACCGCCTTTTTACTGCTTTAAGTATCCTTTGTTTATCATTAGTCCCTTCAGCTTTTATATTTGACTACTCTTTTAACTTAACATTTCAATCGATCAATGGTTTTACATTTACTATTGTGATCTTAATCGTGGGGTTTTATAGACTTTTCAACTATAGACCTGCAATTTATTTTTGTCTTGCTTTTGTATCGACTTTAGTCGGGGCAATTATTATGGGATTAATGACTACTGGTGTTTTACCTCCAATATTTATTGTTAAACAGGCGCCGATTATAGGAAACGCTTTGGAGCTTATCCTTTTGTCTCTAGGTTTGGCCGATAAGTTTAAGTTAATCAAAGAACAGGCGTATGAAAAAGAAACAGAAGCTAAAAGAGTTCTTAAAAATCATGCTGTTAGCCTTCACAAGAGAGTACTTGAAAAAACGAGTGAGTTAAAAAAGGAAAAGGACGCTCTAAAGATTCTACTGGAGGAAACTTCAAAACAAAAAAAATCACGTGACCAGTTACTTGGAAGTTTAGGACAAGGTTATCTTACTTTCAACTCTAATGGTGTGATAGAAGAGGGAACAACCAAAGTTACAGAACAACTTCTAGAGACAGATTTATTAAAGGATTCTCCAGAAGGGTTAAAGATTTGGGACATCCTTTTCAGAGACCAAGAGGAGAAAAATAGAAGCTTTAAATCTTGGGTTAGAAATGTTTTTGAGGGAAAAATCCTTTTTAAAGATCTTAAACAATTGGCGCCTAAGACTTTTGAAGGTACTCACAATAAGTATATTGAATTGGAATTTAGACCCATTTTTAAAGATGATGAAGGAGAAATTCTTAAAATAGATAAGTTAATTTTAATTGCTTCAGACAAAAGTAAGGAGCTTGAGCTCAAGAATCAATTGGAAATAGATAAAGAGAAAACTGATTTTGTTTCTTCCTGCTTAGGAAATCCTGCAGAGTTTGTAGATTTGTTAGATGATACATATCTTATTCTAGATGATTATTACGAAGAAAGAGAAAAGAAACCGGAGATTCTTTTTAGAAAGTTTCATACTTTAAAGGCGAGATTCTCTCAATATGGTCTTCGAAGAATTACTCAACTTTTAAATAATATTGAAACCACGATATCTAATAGTAATTATGATTCTTTAAAAAACGATATTAATAAGTTTGAAACTCAATTAAAGGCTTTTTTAAAGGAAAATCGATTAATTGTGGAAGCTGCCAATAGGTTTCTCGCCGAGGAAGGAAGTACTGTTCAAATTTCTGATATTATCAATAATACAGATGGATATAAGATTGACAAAAACTACATGAAACTTCTGATGAAAAATTACCTTTTGACGGATATCAAGAAGAAGTTTGAAAAATACCGACCTTTAATTTCTGAATTAGCTTCAAAACAAGGGAAAAAAATCGACCTGAAAATTTATGGAGATGAAATTAAAGTAGATGAAAAGAAGTATTCTGATTTTATCAAAAATACCATTCACCTTTTTCGAAATATGGTTGATCATGGTATCGAAACTGAAAAAGAAAGAGTTAGTTTAACTAAAAGTGAAGTCGGTAAAATTGAGATAGATTTTAGATTAAAAAGTGATTCTTTTGTTGTTAAATTCTTTGACGATGGATCAGGAATAAACCCTGAAAGCATTAAAGGAAAGTTAATAGAAAAGGGATTGAAGAAAAAAGAGGAACTTGAAGAGGTTAATCAGCAATCTCTTGTCGAAATGATTTTTACGCCAGGTTTTAGTACAAAAGAAGAGTTAACGGATGTTTCTGGAAGAGGAGTAGGGTTGGATGCCGTAAAAACAGAAGTTGAAAAATTAGGGGGTTCTATTTCTGTTCATTCGAGAATTGGAGAAGGGACTCTTTTTATTGTCGAGTTACCTCTTCTTAATTAAAAAAAATAAAGACCAAAGCCTTAAAAGAATAAAGGCTTTGGTCCTAATATTTGAATCGTTTTACTTTGTTGTCTGCAAAACCCATGCTCTTTTGACCATTCTATTCGTTCTTGCTTTTTCGTTTCTTTTATATTTTTTCATATCGCAGGCTATAGACTTTTTAAAGACTGGTTTACCTATGACCTCGGCCCTAACATAGTCATCTTTGAAGACCTTTTGACAGAGAGAATTTGTAATTTTATGACCATGGATAAGTACATTCAGTTCCCTTGAGTTATACCAAGATTGTTCATCCCAATTAGCAGAACCAACAATAGCAATCTGATTATCAGCTGTAAGGAACTTTGTATGGTTATGATTGTAAAACTTGGTTTTTACCCTGCTATCCCATTTTGTGAATCTTTTTCCACCCTTTTTTGCCCCACTTAAGGCGTTGCCTCTTGTTACAAACCAACGTAGATTAAAGTTTCCAACGGATTTTTTCTCTTTTTTTAAGCAGTTGATGTCTCTCAAGAGGTGACGGACGGCTTTCTCATTTTCACCAGCTTCTTGTGCCCACCAGTTGTAGTTTTGATAATCTTTTGAAAGGAGAAAGTTAACGTCAATTCCTCTTTTAACGGCGTAGAAAATTTCATCCATAAGATCGAATGAATTAAGGTTAGGTGAGTTGATATTAACATGATTTTTTGCGTGCCTTAAGGCCCCAACAAACGCTGCATTCTGTGCATTAATAGAATTTTTCACGACTCTTTTGTCACCAAAAGCATCCCTTCCAACAATGGCCAATGTCACTTCTTCTTTAGACCATCCTAACCAACGGGGTGGCCGATATCCAGGAGGATAATTTTCTAATTTTGCATTTCCTTTATATTGAGTTGCCTTAAATCTTGGAACCGGAGGAAACTTTTTTGGAACAATTTTAGGTGCTGAGGCAATATTAACAGGGCCAAAGTGTTTGCCATCCCATGGATATTTTTGATCTGCTTTAACGTTACCGTTATATTGAGTCGTTTTACCATCACTTCCATTATTTTTAAACCAAAGGTTATAAAATTCATCAGCAAGTGAAAGAGCGGCTTTTCCATAAACTAAGAAGGCATGGTCTACCATAAGCTCTAAATCACCTGGTTTTTTTTCATCAGTGAAGTGGTAATTGACAATATTGGAGCCAGTCACAGCAGCTATTTTCCTATCAATGATAATTCCTTTACCATGATTAACGGCCATTGGTTTTTTATGTCTATGGGCCTTAAGTTCAAGCCTTACATATTTTGGATCTAGTTTCATAGGAAAGCCGATTTGGTAATCTCCTGTATCTTGACCTTGACTAAAAAGAGTTCCTGCTCGGCGTCCGTGGAATTTTACTTTGGTCATTAACTCAAAAAGGTTAAGCCCTTTAACACTCCCGATAATATCCCAGACGAGTCTAACTGTAACGGGCTTGGTTGCACCTTCCTTTTTTCTTTTATCGTGAAGAACTGCGATCGCTTCTTTGATTTTCCTTGCCGCAGGAGAATTTATATCAAAAAGCATTCCCTCAATAAGGACTTCGTGCTCTGCCATTTGAATAAGCTCTGCATAGAGGTCATAAATTTCATAACCGTTTCTATACACTTGGTTTGAGACATAGCCTTTTGTCCATAGGTGTTTTGGTGTTGTTGTAAGGTTTTTTCCTGGAACGCTTGAAATAGTTCTTTTTATTTTCATAATAAGGGGGTTTAATCCATTCCCTCTATTATAATAATCTTTTGTGCAAAGTTCGGCGGTATTTTGAGTCCAACCTTGTTGGGCAAAATTGAGAATGAATAATATGCCATAAATGGATGCCTTAAAAATACTCTTCATTTTAACAGTCCTTTGTTTTGTAAAGAGGTTCTTAATTATTTAATTTTCAATAAATTATCGTCGGATAATCTCTATAAAGTCTAAAGTTTCTTTTTAAAGGAAGTCTAGATTGGCGTAGAAGTGTAGTGATGTTAGGAAAGGTAGATTAAAGGCCTCAGGTAATTTGAGGCCTTTAATAGAAATAGGTTTTTTTTAATTTGAAGAAGCAATTCTTAATCTATTTGTAGCGTCTCTTAACTCACTTTTAAACTTTTTAAGTTCTTTTTGCGCCAATTTTAAGTCCTTGGATTTTATCTTTTGTTCAGCTAAGGCAGCTTTATGAATTTTTTTAAGCTTTTTATAATTTCTGTTAAAAATACTTCCTCTTAGCTTCTTATAATCCTTATAAGCTGCATCGGTTTTTTCCTTGGCCTTGTTAAACTCATTCCTTATTTTATTAACAATTATACTCTGATCTTTTATTTTTATTTTAAGGTCTTTTATAAGATCTTTAGTAATGCCAATATTTTTTTCCTTTTCAAATTCAGCGAGTTCTTTTTTAAAGATCGCTCTTTCTTTATTAAACTGAGCTCTTTTTAAAGAAAGTTTCTTCATTTGGCTTTTTATATTTTCTTTTTGTTTTAAAAGTTTTGCCAACTCTTCTTTTTGCTTTTTATCAAAATCCTTTTTCTTTTGAGCAAGCTTTTTTTGGTCCTTTTTAAGAATGGATCTTTCTTTATATAAGGTCTTCTCTTGATCTACTTTATAAGCGTTAAAAGATTTTTTATCCTCTTTAAGCTTATTTGATTCTTTAGTGATTTCTTCTTTCTTTGAATCCAATTTAGCTAGTTCTTTTTTGAATGTATCTTCTTTGTCCTTGATTTCATTTTGAAGTTTTTCCTTCTCTTTAAGAGCATCCCTACTTATTCTTTCATTTTCATCTTTTAACTTTTTTAATTCGTTACTCAATCTATCGTTATTATTTTGAAGTTCGGTTTTAAGCTTGTTTGCTTCATCCTCTAGCTTTTGAGTTAATTCCTTTTTTTCTTCTTCAAAAATTTTAGTAAGTTCTGTTTTTTCTTTTTCTAATATACTTTTCTTTTCCTCTAGCTTTTTAAATTCAGCCTCTAGCCTTTTGGCCTCTTCTTCATTTACCTTTGTCGCTTTTTCCTGTTCTTCTTCAAATTTTTTGATTCGTTCTTCTAGATCTTTCTTTTCTTTCTCAATTTTATTTCTTTCTTCTTCTGATGAAGATGAAGTCATTTTTTTCTTGTAGGACGTTGACTTTTTATAGATTTTGCCCAGATCTTCAAAAATACCTTTGAATTCTGAAAGCCCGTTTTTCCAAATGAAATCTGGTCTATCCAATGTGATCCATTCGCCACCGATAATTTTGTCATCCTTATCTAGTTCAAGTTTATAGCGGTATGTTTTTGTTGTAATTTGATTAGATGGGGAAACTTTATTCCATGCATGATGTATTTCAACGACATAATGCATTTTTGTTTCAACAACAACTTCTTTGACAGTCCCTTCAGCAGAACCCTCAGAAGGTCCTTTCGTTTCAATTTCTTTAACATCAAATCCTTGGACAGCTTGGTTCCAAACTTCTGAATCCCTTGTCACATCAACAATAAAACTTTCATCCAAAGAGGCTATTTGGTTTGTAATAACAATGTGGAAGGCACCTGCATTTGTGTCTCTACACTCATCGCGATTCATTTTGCCTTCAAGTTCTGAAGCCATTTTTAATTTATTCTCAATCAATTCTTTAATAAATGTTTTATTTTCTAAATTAAGGATTTCGTTTTTTAGAATTTCATTTATCTTTTCAACATCTTCTTTATCATTTGTAAGTTTGTTGAATGTTTCCATGATGATTTTTTTCTTTTCCCAACTAAAGCTGAGATCGGACTCATCGTTTAAAGCAAGTTCTTCAACAAGTGTTTTTTTGTAACCTTTAATTTTTTCTATAAGGACACTAACTTTATTTTCATAAGCTGGGTTTGTTTCAAGGTCTTTGTAAATGTCTCCAAATTCAATATTGCAACGACTCCCTAAAAACCTAGTCCTTGGGGCCTTGGCCAGGTGAAGGTGGTAAGTAAGAAGGGCCTTAATATCTGAAGAACCAAATTCTATTTTATGTCCTTTTTTTCCAATCATGGTGACTGGTTCTGGGTTACTATAAAGAACAGTCGCCGGTGCCCAAGCATGACATAGACCTTCCCAAGTAGGTATTTTGAAGTCCTTATCATAAGACTCATGACCCTCAATGGTTTTCATTATTTTTGTTCGTTTTCTTTCATAATTTGTGAGAGGGAACTCACTTCTTCCTAAGAATAAGTCGTACTTTTCTGCAGGAGATAGCTTTTTTATGTCTTCTTCTTTTATATCCTTAAAATCTTTTATAATTTCATAGGAAAACTTTTGCTCATCTTCACTTTCTTTATCATTCCATCTGTAGGTGATGCCTCCTTTATATGTAGGCCAATAATCACCACNCCAAGGCATCTCAGTTAATTTNCCTGTTTTGGGAAGCTTCGAATAGGTTGTTTCGTANTCCCATTCAAAGTTNTCAGGGTCATTTTTTTTATCCCAGGCACTGAANCTAAAACTAGGTCCTGATAANANAACGGAAGTTGTAAGGAAAAGCGTTGATAACTTATTCATTGAGGCTCCTATTAGGAAAAGAGTTGATAAGTAGTTTTTAATAACGAGGGGATAATATTGCGTTGTGTAACTTTTTGCCAGAAGTGTTTGATTTTTAGAAAATTTTATAGAGGAAATAGTCCAAGGGGTGAAATTAAAAGCAAAGTATTTAAATAAAAATTATGGGAGGTCCATAAATTTTATTGACTGTGATGGACAACTTAAAAGTCATTGCTGATATTTAGACAATCATAGTTTTCAATTAAGCTTTGAAGGGTTTCTGCTTTTTTCTTGGCCGAATAGGATTTAAGCATTAATTCTCCAAGAGATCTACGGCTTAAAACCTTCTCATCTAGGCCTTCAACACTTAACTTTTTAATAATTCTATTGGCGTAATAAGCAGACTTGTAATGCCTTCGAAGCTTTGACCATCTAGTCATAAAAAGGAGAGACCTTTTATGACTAGGGTCTTTCATATAAAGAGAAAGCTTATCTCCATGAAATAAGTCGGCGTTCGTTTCAATGAAATCATAGCCTTGTTCAATCAAGCTGTGTCCAAAGTGAAAAATCCTTCTAAAAGGTCTGGCATCTTGGCAGGCAGCGACTCTCTCTGAGTGACTTATTTTAAGAGGGTCTTTAATGGAGCCTCTATAAAGATGACGTGAAGAAAAACTGGTAAACTTTTCATTAAAACTCTCTAGGTATTTATCACCTTTTTTAAGTGTAAAAGACATAAAGGAGTTCCCTATTTTTCCGTAAATTTTTGAAAGAATAATATTAAACTCGTCTAGAATATCAACGATAGCGCCTCTACCATCATCTTTTGAAGTGAAGTCCTTTATGGAAAGAATATTTTTAAGTTTTATTTTGATTAATCCAATAATTTGTAAGTATTGATTAATTTCTTCCGTCTGCTTTTTAAGCGATTCTTTGAGGCGCTTTATGATATTTTTAATATCGTTTCTCTTTTCCCACTCTTTTACCTCGACTGACAACATCTTTTCGATAGAGCCTTTTACTCTCGCATTATTAAAATTTAGTCTTGCTCCAATATGCTTCTTTAATTTTTTTAAGCTTAATTTTAAGATGGTTTTATATTTTTCAGGATGTTTTAATTCATTAAAGTGAGAAAGATCTTCAATGTACATTAAGTCCATAGAACTTAAAGGTTTTCCTTCCTTTTTTCTTAAAAATTTTAATTTAAGCTCAATATTTTCTGCAATTTTGGAGAGGTCAAATATTAATTGGAGCTTTTGCATTTCATGAGGGTTGGTGGGCAGTTCAACAATTTCCTTAGTTAAAATTTTTTCTGCCATAACAAGTTTTTCCAGAAGCTCCACTTCTTCAGGAAAGGAGCTCTTTTGAAATATTAATTTCTCAAGCTCTATTTTTTTATAGAGTCATTGACGTACAAGACATTTGTTTTGTGGAGTTCTTTTAATTTTTTTTCAACTCTTTTTGTTGCAGCTAGTTGTTTTTCATGATCTTTTGTTTTTATTGTAAAAAGACCTTTGGCCTCCATATCATTTCTGACATCGTAAAAAGCGCAATTAAGTTTGATAAAACTTCTTCTGTAGTTTTTATCTTGAAACTTAAAGCCTCTTTTTAAAACCTCGTTAAGCAGAAGAAGGGTTGCACTCGCTCCTGCTCCTCCAGCAAACACAAGATTTCCCGTCTTATTAGATGCTAAGGCACCAAACCGAGAAACATCCGATATAATGTCTGCGATAGTAACGAGGATTCTTTCACTTTGTACGACACATTTATTCTTTGAGTAGATGTCAGAAAGGCCATTAAAAATTTTGGCCACCTTCTCACTATTTTCCAAATCTTTTAAGGACGTAACGGTCTCATCAGTACCAATATTTGAAGTTTCACCGAGAGAGGCTTCAAGGTCTCTGGCGCCATCTAAGATTGCAGTGAACTGTTCTTCGAAATCACTAAAGCAGGTGTTTTTAAAAAGAATTTTAATACTTTCTAGTTTCGTTAAAATATTCAGGTGTTTAGATATTTGAAGAGGGCAACTTGCTGGGCGAGAAAAAGACGTTGGGTTTCTTTTTCTAAGGTATTGAATACTTTCTATGATATCTGAAGAAATGGGCTGAATTTTTGATGTAGAAATTGTCACATTTCTTTCGTTTGTATTTCCAAAAACGATGGAAGAATAAATCAAGGTGAAAAGAAGCATCTTCATTTGATCTGCCTTTAAAAATCGAAAATAAATAGAGAGCTAAACTTGTCAAGTAATGATTATCAAAAATCAATTGGAGTTGCAAGCGTACCTTTCTTGTTATGTTTAAGGATTGGCTTTAAGGTTTTTTTTAAGTCAGTAACTGAAAGAAATTTTTGTGTTGATGTTTGGATCTTATAAACGATAATTAAAGTGACTAAAAGTTTTTTTTGGAGATTTTTGTGAGTGAGAGGAAAAGTGTTATTATCATTGATGATTCAGAGTCGGTGAGATCAAAATTAACTCTTTGGTTTGAGGAAAAAAAGGTTAATGTTATCTCTGCTAAAGATGGAGCGGAAGGTTATAAAAAAATTAAGGAAAAGCATCGTGAATTAGTCCTCATTATTTCTGATTATAATATGCCTAATATGAACGGTGGTGAACTTTTTCAAAAATTAGAACAAGAGCAATTTGGAAATGATATCTTGAAAATACTTTTGACTACTGAAACCCCTGGAAGCAATCTCCTTGACTTTAAAAACATAACGAATTTCAAAGGTTGGATATTAAAACCCTTAAATGAGTCTAAATTTTCCAAAATTATGGTAAAGGTTGGTATCTTTAAAGCCACGTGACCATTCATTTGTTAATCGTGTTATTTAAAAAGGGGTTTTTTTGTGAAAAAGCTCTTATGGACGCTTCTTTATTCAATCTTTTTTTTAAGTTCTGCAAAAGCTGGTTATTACCGTCTCGACCACTATCATGGAAATTTTTTAAAACTTCGTAAGTATTTTGATCCAGTCTTTAATCAAGGTAGAATGCAAATTTATCGAGTTAAGAACACGGTAAGTTTGAAAAGCATCCCAACTCAGGTTTTAGACCTCTTTGTTAAAATAAAAAAAATGAGTGGAAGGTTGTAGGTCCTCAAAAACTTACTGAAAAAATTCAACATTCATCATCCATTCAGGTCACCCTTGATGAAATTTCTGAAATAAAAGTAAGAGAACATCTTAAATACCTAATTAATAAACCTTCTCGTAAAATGGGCTCTAATGGGAATCGTGAGACTGTAAATTATATTTCAGAGTTTCTAAAAAATTACGGTTATGAAGTCAAGAGAGGGTGTTTTAAAAAAGGGGTCTGTAATACTTGGGGTATTAAAGAGGGTGAGGTCGATGAATTTGTCCTTATTGAGGCCCATTTAGATAGTGTTGGCGCAGTAAGGGCCGGAGCCGATGATAATGCAAGTGGGGCTTCAGCACTTCTGGAAATGGCGAGACTCTTGTCGGAGCAAAGTTATAAAAGAGGAATTATAATTTTTGCCACCAATGGAGAAGAAGATGGTCTTTTAGGGTCGAAGTATTTTGTAAAAAAAGCCGAAAAATCAGGACTTCTTTCCAAAATATCTTTTTTTATTAATATGGATATGATCAGTTGGAATAAAAATGGAATTGTTGATATTGAAACAAATCGAGAATTTGAAGGGCTTGCCCGTTGGATGAGCTCTATTGCTAACCGTTACACAAATTTAAGGCCTGAAATTACAATGCCAGCCTGGGGAAGCGATCATGTCCCTTTTTTGAAAAAGGGAGTCCCTGGCGTGTTAACCATAGAGCATTGGAAGACGAAAAGTCCTTGCTATCATCAACCGTGTGATAAGTTTGATACATTGAATATTCCTTACCTTCTAGAAATTATTAAACTCAATATGGCCGCTTCTCTTCACAAGCTTAACGAGTGAAGGGTTGTAAGAACAAGTCTATTCAAAGGAATTAAGCCTTCCATACCTTTGGTGATAGAGTACCCAATTTCTTATGACTCTGGGAGCGTCTCCTAAAAGACCATTATTAATGACTTGAGAAAGAGCTTCAATCTGATCTTCTAAAGACAGGTTGTTTTCTTCAAGTTCCTTGGCAAGATCATTAAGAGAAATTTTCCTCCCCTTAACATCCACTTTTCGCATTCAGGGCCTCCAGTTTAATTTTTGGTAGTGAGGGATCGTCCTAGTATCCTGTCAAGTAACCTATTTCAAATAAAATAAAATAAGTAAGGACTGCCATTAAATAGGATGTAATTGAAACCGCTTTTATGATTTGGTCATAATTTGAAAGATCGGATCTTTTTGGGGATTCAACTCTTCCTTCAATCTGGTTGATTTGATTTTTAAGTCTTATTTCTAATTTGCTCTCACCAAGTTCACTTTTCATCATCGACTCCGCTACAGACTTGTTCGCTACTTTTAGAAGTATAAGTTTGTTTAGGTAGAAAATTTCTATTTATTTCAATTATGGGAGCTTTGAATTGACTTTAACCCAATAAAAACAGATATTTAGGGTTTTTACCTTCAGGTAAACTTGGGAAAATCCATGAAAACCCAAATTGAAAACAAGGTCATTGAGTTAAGTTTTGCCAACACAGAAGGCTTCAAAAGTATCAAAACGAGAGGAGGCCATTGAAGGAATCATTATGTTATATGGAAAAGCTTTGGATTATAAGCCAAACCCACATACCCGTTAAAATAATAGCTGAAATTGTAAATACCAAAGCTCTTTGTGTTAGGCGGCCATTTTGGATTTTAATATAGGCGTGCCAAAACCGGATAAGAACATAGAGAGTTGCTAGAACCATTTGAACGTTATCATTTAATTTAAGGGAAATGATGAGAAGGGCGGCCGTGAAAAAAAGGACAGGCATTTCAAAGAGGTTTAAGATAAGTTGATCAGCGGCTGTAACGTCGCGAGGAGGAGGATCACCTTCAAATGTTTTAAAGTAGCGGCCTTTGACAAGACCTTTTTTTACGGCTTCACCTCTTCTCATACGAGAAATAACATAAACACCCATTGTGAGGAGGAATTGAGCAAAGAGGGGCAAAAGCATCCATTTTACATCTAACATAAGGTTTAATCCTTCCAAATTCTATTTTCTTCTATCAATATATCATTTGCATAAAAATAACCGAGCTTTTCTCTAAAAAAGTCGAGTCTTTCCCGGATTTGATCAGACATTTGAATGTTTTTTAAATTAAAAGATTCTTTTTGATCTTTAACTAAATTAAAAAGGAACTCTTTTCTGCTTTTTTCATGGAAAACATATTTAAAAGGGAAATCTACAATAGATAAGAATTTTCCCGAATAAGGTTGGACTAAGTACTGTAACGTCTTTTCTTTTTTTAAAATACTTTTTCCTTGAAAGTGAGTTTTAACATTGATCTTTAAAAGATCGAGGACTGTTGGAGGAATATCCATTTGAGAAAAACTCAAGCTTTTAATTCTTTCCGGTTTCAAATGCTTATTCCAAATGATTAAGAGGGGAACTTTAAAAAACTCGTTATAAAAGCTTCTTTCACTATGATAGAGACCGTGCTCGCCAACAGGAAAGCTATGATCTCCTGTTATAATGATAAGTGAATTATTGAGATAAGGTCTTTTGTTCAATTCAGTAAAAAACGTTTCTAAGTACTTGTCAGTGATTCTAAGTGCGTTGGAGTATTTTTCCTTTTTTGTATTGTTATCAGGGTAGAGGAGCCTTTGGTCTTTTGGGACCTGGTCGAAATTCATATGGCTTGATACACCTTGCATAAAAACAAAATAAGGTTTTTTCGTTTTGTCTTGATCCAGTTTTTTAAAAATATATTTATAAAGGACATCATCTTGTGGTCCCCAGCCCCAGATTTTATTCCTTCGCTCTTCATTTGTTAACTGACTGATATCAATGGATTCAATGATATCAAAATTATTTTCTTTAAAAAAAATAAGTTTGTTATCAAAATTTAAGTCGCCATAACTTTGATAATAGCGGTTTTCATAACCAGCTTTTTTTAATATTTCAGGAAGGCAATAGAAGTTGGTTTTAAAATCATCTTGAAAAGCTTTTCCTACGGTTTTTGGGGTAAGAGAACAGAGAAGTGGAAAGTGACCCTTTGCCGTCTGCATGGAGTTACCAAAAAATGAATCAACGTAAAGTCCTTTGCTTATTAAGGAGTTGAAAAAGGGTGTGTAAGCTTTTCCTTCAGGTGTTTTTTGTTCCACGAAGTTTGAATTAAAAGATTCAATTGGGATAATAAAGATATGGGGTCTTTGACTTCCCTTTCTGTGGCCGATTGAGTTGCTTTTTTTTGTTTCTAAGTTGAGGTATGGGTAATCTTTTTTCAATAAAGACTTTGCGAAGGAATTTAGGGATATCGGTTTAATAAAGTATTGAAGACCATCCTTTAAAAAAATAGAGACTTCTTCATATGCGCTGAAGGGAGAAAATGTGATGGCAATGTAAGTTGTTAAAAGAAGGAGTCCTTTTTTTTTGTTTGGTAAAACTTTTCCCTGAACAAATTTATTTTTAATAACTCCAAAAAAGACCAAAAGGGTAAAAGAGAAGATAAGGAATACGATATCTTTGGTTTTTACCCTAGATGAGATGAGTTCCATACTTTCGTTGTAAAAAATAATCTCAAAGTTATCGACTAAAAGCTTAATATCGAAAAAAGTTTCCATGCGGTAATGGTAAAAACCTAAAAAAAGATAGGTTGAATAGAGTGTTAAAAAAGCAATTTTTTTTGGCCACTTTTTGTGTATCAAACAATCAAAGGCCTGGGTTAACAAAGAGATACTTATAATGCCAAGTGCTATCTTAAAAACATTGGTAAGTGTGGCCGCTTGAACCTGGATACCATGTTTTGCGAAGTGCAAAAAAAGAAGAAAAAAAAGGTAGAAGAATAGAGAAAGTTTGAGGTTAAAGGATAGTGGGAACTTCTTAAGGCCCTGTTTAAGAAAGTTGGTTCTTATTTTCATTTAGCTTTTTTAGGAAAAGGTTTATCTCTAAGGTGCCATTCTAGCTTAAATAGAACCTGTTTTTAAACAAAAATTAATGGGTATCGGATAATTAGAATGGTTTTTAAACAGATACAAAACGCCATTAATAAGGGCCATTAAGATGTGGATATATTTGTGCTAAGCACTTTAGACCGATTCCTATATCCTCTTGAAAGTTTCTAATGATGAAATTGTGGTAGAGTTAAAGTAAGAAAAGGAAAATTCTAAAAAACTTATGTTGTGAAATACTATAAATGTTAGAAATCCTAGAAATGTATAGTTTAAATCAGATAAGTTTCTTGGGAAAAAAGCCTGGAAAAGCCAATGAGTGATGATTTCGATAATGTTTTAAAAATCACTTCAGTCGGAAAGCTTTATCAGGAGGCCATAGACAATGGTTTTAGTGAAATCGATCGTATTAAAGGTCGTGATGGCAACGACATTCTTATTCTATTTGAAAATAAAGAAGGCTATAAAGATTTAGAAGATAACAAGGTTTTTTACTTCGCATGTATGGATTTATCTAGCTCTGGTCCTTCTGTTTTTTACTCGTGGGAAATGAGCGAGGTTGAAGACTTTAAGAATGGTATTTTAACAAAGGAGGAGTAGGCTTTTTCTGCCATTTAAATGGATTCATTATTAAAACTGCTATCTATTCTCGCTTTTTTTTAATGTTAAAATTAATTTTGGAGTGCTGGAGAAAATCTTTTAAATTAATTTTAAGTGCTAAATCAAAGGGGTTTTTATGATAAGAAATGATTTCCAGACTTTGAAAGAAAAACTAAGGAGGCTTAGCTTTAAATTACCCAGAGAAACTTTTCTCAAAGTTTATGGATTAGAAAAGCATATAGAGGACGGTCCTTGTCCAACAGATGCAGAAAAACCATCTTTAATTCAAATAGAAGAGAGGATTCAATTTGAAGCTTGGGAAAAGAATCGTGAAATAAGTGAGGAAGAGGCGATGGAGCAGTATAGAAATTTGGTTAAAGAAATTATGCTTAATAAGTAAAGACTTCTTCAAAAGTATCTTTTTTGTTGTTTGCTACCAACCTATTTTTTGCTTAAAAAATGTAAAAGGCATTGATATGCTGGCCATAATTGTATTGAAAGTATAAGACGTGTAGGTCTGGAAATTGGAGCTGCTAGGAATTTCAAACTCACTTCCACCTTGGGTTCTCTTATTCATACTTATGACACTAAATTCTAGATTAACATAAAACCAACCTTTTAGAGGCATTGAATAGCCCCCTGAAAGGGAGGTTCCACTGTAGGTTACCGCGGCTTTTAAAGGTTGGTGAGCTTCACTGAGAGCGAGAGTCTCGAGTGGGCCAAATCCAAACCATAATTTATATAATGGACCAGCTGATCCAGGTTTCTGAAGGCCGAAGAAAAGGTTTAGGCTCTTTCGTGAAGCGGTGACATCTTTCCAAGTATTATCATTAGATGTTTCTGGGTCATCTGAAACATTCCATTGGTTCTTTGTTTGATAATAACCAGCACCTACAAAGAGTGCTTTCAAAATTCCTATGTAAACCCGAGACCCATAATAAAGCCCATAAGAAATTCCTCTTTGTGTTCCTTCTACGTCATAGTCATCTAAGGGAAATGCCTCCTGAGATTTCCAGGTTCCTAATTCTCCCCCTAGGAAAGGTTCAACTGTAATTGCTGCGTAAGTACTTTTACAAAAGAAATGAAGGAAAAAAAAGATGTAGATAAGATTTGTCAACCTCAAGAGTTTTACCTAATGATGATTTGAAACTTTTTTAAAGAATGACATGAAAACATATTTTCGTAAATAGAGTCTTTTTCATATTTTTTGGATCCATTCTTTTATTTAGTATCTTTGGAATTAAATTTGGTTTTGGATGTCAAAAAAACGATAAGAACAATCATGAAACAGAATACCAAATCTTGCCAAAAAAATTGCTCTTTTAATAAAATAATAGAAAAGAAAATAGTGAAAAATGGCTGAAGTAGTTGAAGTTGCCCTACCTTGGCAACACCTCCTAGTGCCAGGCCTTTATACCATAAGAAGAAAGCAAAAAGATTATTTACAAGACCTAAAAATAAAAGTGCTAGCCAGTTTTGCGGAGTGGTTGTTTTTATGATTTTAAAATGAATTAAAAAAGGGGAAGAAAAAATTATAATTGGCAGAGTGAGAATAAGAGCAAAGCATATCACTTTCCAACTAGGGTACTTTTTTGATAGGTGGCCTCCTTGAGCATAACCAAAACCTCCCATTAAAACAGCTCCGAATAGGGCCGTATCTCCATGGGACCAACTCAAATCTTCCAAAGGGCTATGTGAGTTTGAGAAAGCGGCAACAACAACAAGACCCAAAAAAGAAAGAAACCAAAAGGTGTTTGATGGCCTTTCCTTGGAAAGAAGGCAGCTAAAAATAGCTGTGGATAATGGGAGTGATGCCAAAAGGACTCCTCCGTGGCCGGAAGATACTGTTTCCATTCCGAGGGCCACAAGGAAAGGAAAACCTAAAACGACTCCGAATCCAGTCATTAGAAACTTAAACAAATCGTTTTTGTGGGGCCACTCCTCTTTTTTGTAAATGATAATTAATAGTGCCATGGAAGAGGCTATCAAGGCCCTTAGGGAGCCGATCTCATAAAAGTTTAAGGATTTTGTTAGGAACTTTGTAAAGGGTAGAGTTAAAGAAAATGAAATCACTGCAAGAATACCCAATAAATTTCCTTTTCTTTCAGCTTTGTTCATGAAATGACTCGTAAATCCTGATTTATTTTTAATAGGGCTTCCCTCTAACCTGTGGAGATCGGGAGACTAGCAGAACATTTTTTATTGTTTTTTTTAATTCTAATAACTGGTTTTTAAAATTACAAATGCAAATAAAATCTAACTAAAATGGGGTTATATGTGAATTCACCTTTTTTAGCGAAGAAAAATAATAATTTTTACTGTAGAATATGGATTGTTGAAAGGAATTTTTATGCAAGATAGTGAAAAACTAAACTTTTTAACTAGAGATTGGGTTAAGGAAATAATTTCTCAAGTTACTGATAAGGACAGTCCTTTTTTGGAAAGCAAAGAAGTTTCTAGTATTTATGAAACAACTCAAAATAACTTGAAGGATACAACTTTTGAATACTTAAAAGAGGAACAGGCGAGAAAGGATTATGGAGATGGAGTAGGGGATTATTTGAGGTCTCAAGGCTTACCTTGCGTAAAGCTTAAAGGAACATCTGATAAAAAATATTTAAAGGATATTTTAGAAACTCAATTTTTAATGAATGAGAATTTATCAAAAGGTGTATTAAAAATAGATAAAGAAACTATTGAAAATTACGTTTATTATTCGATTGCGGCTCATTTCCTTTGTACTATGGTCTAATTTTTTTTGGGATATAGGTTAAATGTTCCAATTCCTTTGCATATAAGAAGGTCTTTTTCTTCACAGTAAATTTTTCCTTCTGTTACGACTAATGAATTACCTCTATCAACAATAGTTCCTTCACCAATAATAGTATCCCCAAGCATCGCTCTGTTTAAGTAATTAATTTTAAATTCAACTGTTGAGCAATAGAAACCCTTTGGAACTGAGTCTACCCAAGTCGTTAAGCCTAGAACACTGTCCATTAAGGAAGCAAGCATTCCACCGTGGCAAGTGTTAGGCGCTCCCAGGTGTTTTTCTTCAACTTTTAATTTTTGAAAAATTTTATTGTTTTTTATCTCTCTTACTATTCCAAGGTATGGGTCAAATAAGTTAGTTTTTTTTATTATTTTTTCAAGTTCTTCTAGGGTCATAATATTGAAAACCTCTCTAAAGTTTTTAAAGTAATAAATTTTTAAAATTCTTTTATTTTTTCATAATTCGAACAATAACAGAAACTCATGGACTTTTCATTCCTCATGCTTTTTATCGCTTCTTCATAAGCTTTCAAAACCTTGGATACTTTTGTTTTTTTTGTGGGCGTTAAAAAACCATTATCTTCTGTATAGGATGGGGTAAGAATGAATTTTTTGGGAACAGGGTGAAACCTTTCTTCTTCTAGTTCTTTTAAAATAAATAAACATTCCTTTTTAATTTCCTCAAGGTGATTAGAGTCATTTATATAATTATCAAAATCTAAGAACTCTTCTCCTAATGTAACAAGGGCCATAGGGTAGGGAGAGTCTAAAAGATGAATAGCGACTTGCTGTATCTTAAAGCTTTTGTCTAAAATATGATCTGCGATAGCTTCAATATTGTAAAAACGTCCATCGGACGCTTTATGAAAGTTTTTTATCCTACCTGTTACTGTTAAAAAATCTTCTTTATCAATTAAACCTAAGTCACCAGTTTTGAAAAAACCACGATCATCAAAGTCATCTTTTGAGTCATGGTTGAGGTAACCTTTAAAAATATTCTCTCCTTTGGCCCAAATCTCACCCTCTTCCTTTTCATTTTTATTTCTTATTTCGACTGTGTTTACTGCTGTTACTTTTCCAGAGGCACCCTTTTTTCCAATTCTTGCCATACTAAGGGTTGCTGTTGTTTCACTCATTCCATAAGCACCCGATATTTTAATTCCAAGAGTGTGATCGAAGAAATCATAAACCTTACTATTAAGGGCCGCTCCTGCTGAAAAAATAACTTTAACTTTATCAAAGCCAAGCTTTTTTCTAACAAGCTTTGAAAAGATTGGTTTTATAAAAAGTTTGTTTTTCCATGTTGGTGATACCAAGTCAGATTCCTTAAAAAAACCACCAAGCATGGAAGTTAGCTTAATTTCCACTTGTTGGGATAGTTTTTGGAAAAGGAGAGGGACACCAAAGACAAACGTAGGCTTTATTTTTGGAAGGTCCTCTTTAAAAGTTTCTTTAGTTGTAATATGTCCGACAAATGCGCCGGTATAGGCCAAGCCGAGGCAAGCCGTTTGAAAAATATGAGCGTTGGGAAGAAAAAAAGCTGTTGTTTCTTGATTGTCAGTTTCATTAAACATGCTATTTATAAAACCAAAGCAAGCATAAAGGCAGTTTTTATTTGTAAGTGGAACTCCTTTGGGTTTCCCTGTAGAGCCTGATGTATAAACAACTTTTATGACAGAGTTTAAGTTTTCTTCCGAGTCGTCGTAGTTGATATGCTTCATATTTGAGATATCAGATTTTAGCTCAAGATTTCTTAACTCTTTAAAACCATGTGCTTCGTCAGGTTTTTTTAAATCGCCGACACAAAAGACAGTTTTTAGGATGGCCTTAATATCACTTGGTAGACTTTTAAGGGTATCCCATCCATTGGAGTCAACCGCAATAATATCAATGTCTGCATCTTTAATTTTGAAAACAATGTCCTCAATACTATCATTTTTAAAAAACCCTGTTGTGTATTTACGGTTCATCCAACAACCAAGTTCTAGTGAAATAATATCCACATGATTGTCACCTATATAGGCAACATTATGGCCATCTAGTTCCTTATGAATTTTGCTAAAAGCATAACCTTTTGTGAGGAGATCTGATATTTTGTAAGAGTTCGTGTAATTTCCCTCTTTATCTCTGGTTTTTAAGATAATAGGGTCATGATGAATTTCGTATGCCTTTAATAAAATTCCAACGGCACTTCCTCCACCTATGGGCAGTTCAAACTTATTTTTTAGCATTCCCCTTAATTTTTCCATTTTCCGATACCTTTGGCATAAACATGGATTTCTAACTACATTGATATGTTTTCGGAATTTGGGGTATCAAATTTATTTTTAAGAAAACTTGGCCTTGAAGAAGGCAAGTTTTTATTGCTTAAAGGGTATTAAAAGGTTTAAAACATATTTTTATGGAGTGCTCCCGAGTAAAGCAGAATCTAATACTCGGGTAAAAGAGGTCAAAGTCATGGATAAGCCCTATTCCCCAGCTGTTGATAGAAACAAAGGTCCTATTTTTGAAGTCTTAAAAGACTATGTCATGGAGGGAACAAGGCTTTTGGAGGTTGGGAGTGGTACGGGGCAGCATGCGGTCTTCTTTGCTGAAAAGTTTCCAAGCCTAACTTGGGTCACGACAGATTTGAGAGAAAACCATGCTGGAATAAACCGTTGGGTTCAAGAGGCGGGCCTTAAGAATATTAAAGGCCCTGAAGAGTTAAAAATTGGAGTGGATGATTTTCCAAAAAAGCCTTTTGACTATGTTTTTACGGCCAATACGTTGCATATCATGTCTTGGAAGGAGGGAAAGACCCTCTTTAAACTGCTCGGAAAAAGACTTCGAGAAGGTTGCCTGACTTTCTTTTATGGGCCCTTTAATAGGGGAGGAGAGTATACTTCGGAGAGTAATCAGGAATTTGATAAAAGCCTTAAGGAGATGGACCCCCGTTGTGGAATAAGAAATTTTGAAGATGTTGTGAAGGCCATGGAAAGTTTTGGTTTTAAACTTTTAAAGGATCATGAGATGCCTAGTAATAATAGACTTCTCGTTTTTGAACGGCTTTCTAAATAAAGGCTTTTGATTACCCGGATCAAGGTTCATTTTTATGATTACTAGCTAGTCTTTCAATAGGCCCTTAATTGCAGTTAAAATTCTACTTTGATCGAGTGGCTTTGAAACCCAGGCATTGACTCCGAGCTTTTTTGCTTCTTCTTTTAGGCTTTTATCAAGCTCTGTGGAATAGATCATAATTGGGATCTCTTTTCCTGTTTCTTCCTTCCTTACAAACTCAATAAAAGTCATACCGTCCATAATAGGCATATTTAAATCGGATATAATAAGTTTAATGTCTGAGTTTCGTTTGAGTATTTCTAAGGCCTCCATACCATTAGATGCTTCATGAACTTCAAAACCATGATTACTTAGGTAGTCTTTAAACTTAATTCGAATGGTTAAAGAGTCATCTACAACGAGTATATTTATCAAAGTAATTTTCTCTGTTTAAATAAAACCAATGATCGCAGTTAAGAGTATAACCTAATTCTTGTTATATAACTTGTTTAATTTTGCTTAAGACCTATTTAAATAACCTTTTTAGACAAGGAGGGAAAATGATTCTGGTTTAAGAATCCTTCAACAATATGTAATGAAAGTAGCAAAGGTTGTTATCTTGAAACTTCTTATAAACAAGAGTTCCTTTAACCCCAGAAAAAATTTTCATAATGGGAAACATAAA
>PAZA01000022.1 GCA_002715375.1 Halobacteriovoraceae bacterium | reverse complement strand
ACCTTTGCTTGTATAAAATTATAATCTTATTTTATTTCAGCGTCATTGAAGCAAAAGAGTCTTCGATGAATCTTGAGTAGTTTGCTAGCGTATGAAAAATTTTAGATTTAGATTCAAATTGCTTTTATTTTTATGTCTTATTTCAACTTCTTTTATGGGGTTTTATTTTTTATTTCATAAATATTCAAACGAAAAAGAGGCAAAAAAATGGATTGAAAAAAGTAATGACTTGAAAAACTTAATTAGAATGAGTGAAGTTTTAGAAAAGACTTGGTTGGAGGGTCAAACTGATCAATTATCAAATGATGATTTTGTAGATTGTAAGAAAGAATTATTAGCAAATGAAAATGTCGATCCAAGCTATTTAAGATGCAATCCAGATTTTATGGAATGTTTTTTAAAAAAAGTAAAAGGAAAAGTTCAATATAAAAGACGTGGTAAATCCTTTAAAACAGGTTCTGTGGTTCCTTTTAAAAAAGGTAATAAAAAGTTCTTTGGTCAAGTTATAACCCGTTGGAGCCACAAGGGTAAATATGTACCTAATTATAGTTTTTCTTTAAAACTTATTTCAGGAAAAACCAGT
The DNA here is from genome assembly GCA_002715375.1 of Halobacteriovoraceae bacterium. Lineage (GTDB taxonomy): Bacteria > Bdellovibrionota > Bacteriovoracia > Bacteriovoracales > Bacteriovoracaceae > UBA7317. The sequence continues at coordinate 16,973 of PAZA01000022.1, read as the reverse complement.
TTAGTTTTTTTGATGCAGAACTCATGCAATGAAGTTTTTTTGCCTCAAAGAAATTATACTTATGGAGAATATTCTAAAAGTCGTGAAACTTTTTGGGACAATTTTAATCAGAATATTTTTATAGATAAGTTTCAGGTAACTTTTAGAGACATTTCCGAGTGGAAAAATGTTCTTAGATTACCGTTTAAGATCCCTAGTAACTTCATACCATCGGATTCGGCTTTTGGACTCACGATAAAAGAGATGAAAGACTATTGCTCTTTTAGGGGAAAGCAGCTTTTGCAAACTCATATTTGGGATGCCGCAACTTACATTCCTCAAGATATTAGTAATAACAGAAAGAGAATTATTAGAAAAGGTCCTTATCCATGGACTAAGAAGAGAGTTTCTTTTCTATGGAAAGCAAAAAACAACCCCAATTTTAAATTTGAAAGAAAGCACTGTAAAAAGGTTTTTACTAAGGATTGTTTGTCTTTAATACCTTTTAAAAGGCATTCCATAGAGTCATCTTCTTGGTCTGGTGTTTTTCAGGTTTTGGGAGGATACCCTGAAGCTATGAAAAACTCTTTTAATTATGGACAAAATTTAAAGTTATCGAGCTTTTATTTCAGTGCAGATTCACCATGGCATGAACTTGGCAAAAGGAGTCAGTGGAATGGAGTCAGCTTTGATACAAATCGGCTTGGTTTAAAAGAAAAATTAAAATTTGAAAAAAAATTAAAAGCCCTTGAAAAGCTACCTTCCTCAGAAATTAGGATAACTTTTAGGTGTATGAGGAAATTAAGATGAGGTCTTTGTTTTTGTTAATAATTATAGTTTTTAATTTTTTCTCTTGTAATTTTTTAAAAGAAAAAGAATTGATGACTGATGTATTTGAAGCTAAAAAGTACCTAGATTGGGCTTATACCCATAAACTAACTATTCTTAATCAACACTATTTTAATAATGACAGACCTATTTCAAGGCCATATTTAACGTGGCAATTACTTGCTAAATTCAAAGTTTTAGGTGTCGGAGGTGATGAAGCGTATTCAGAGTGTTTATTTTATAAGGTACCTTATTCAGATAAAAAGAGAAAAAAGGTAAAAGTGCTTGGCCAGATCCTATCAAAAAGAATTCATAAAGACCGAGAATGTAGTATAGAAAGTGACTCAATAAAGGTAGATTTATTGAAAAATGTAGAAAGCTTTAAGGTTTTTTTCTCTCATAAAAAAATACTAGCAAAGAAATCAAAAAGAGAAATTAAACCATTTATTTTTACAATAAACTATATAAAAAAAGGTAAAGATTATTGGTTGTCATTCCCTTTAATAAATCTAAATACAGACAATATAAACTGGGGGGGTGGAAGAAAAAAGAAAATTTCAAAAAGAAAATTTAGTAGGTATTCTTCAACGGAGAGAGAAGGCTTATTTAAAAGTGGTTATATTTGGTTAGGTTTGAATAGAGAGCATCATAAAGATTTTCGGGTTGATGTAGGACACCAAAAATACATTGAAGGAAATGCAATTAGATGTGAAACTTGGACCAAGAGTTGTAAGAAAAAAGAGCCTTCTTTTTGCCAAAATTGTCGTTGGGGTTGGTATGAGGTTATTGGTGGAAAGTGTGAAAAGTTTCACGATAGATTTTGTGGTCAAGATAACTGTGGTATTAGAGGATGGCCGGCTTGTCCAAGAGGAGTTAGGCAGGAGGAGAAATTATCATACTTGAAAGGACATTGCCAAAGGTCAAAAGAAAAAGCATTTTGTCAGGAAGGACTTGAAAAGGTTTGTGATGGGGATGGGATCGTAATTTGCCTTTAGCTGAGTAGCTTTTTTTTAATTCAGTTTTTAAAACCAAAAAAGTCAACTCAGCTATCTGCTTTACATTTATGTTAAAACAAACAAGTTAGGTATAGGCTTAGAAGCTTTTAACCTTTGAAAGCTTTTTATAGGCTTTTTTAAGCTTTTCTCCAATTTCTTTATAATAGCTAGTTGGAGAATCCAAGCCTAAAGAAATCCTGACAACACCACGGCCGATATCATCCGATACACCCATAGATTTTAAAACGTGACTTGTTACTGGGCTGTTGTCAGAACAAGCTGATGATGTTGTTACAAAAATGTTGTCGGACTCTAATTCAATTTGAATAGCTTGGCCATGGATACCTGGATAAGAAATGTAAGTTGTTGTCCCTAATCTTGGTGAAGATTCACCAATGATAACAACTTCTGGGTAATTATCTTTGATATCTTTTTCAAAAGCATTTCTTGCAGACTCAATCTCTTTAGAGTGTGCTAATTTTTCTTCAACACTTGTTAATGCAACTGCAAGAGTTTCATTTCCAATATAATTTTGTGTGCCCCCTCTTAGTCCTGTTTCTTGTCCTCCACCAATAATAAGAGGCTTTAAGAGAGTGGGATCTTTTGCTAATAGAATGCCTGCACCAGTGAGCGCCCCAATTTTATGACCGGAAAGGATTGCATAATCCATTTCGGATTCTTCAAAGTTAAATGGAGCTTTTCCAATATATTGGGTTGTGTCGCAGAAGAATGGAATATTGTAGTTGCTACAAAGTTGGCCTATTTCTTTATAGGGTTGAATGATTCCACTTTCATTGTTTGCAGCCATAATAGAAACCATGGCCAATTGGTCTTTTCCTTCTTCTAGCCACTTTTTAAGAATGTCTAGGTCTACGATACCGGACTTTGTTGTAGGAAGGATTTTTTCTTCGAAGCCCTCTTTTTGGTAATATTTTGCAGTGTTTGGGATAGCGGCATGTTCAAAACCAGAAATAATAAATGAGGTTCTGTTATTTTTTTTTGCCTCTGAGAGTATTGAGTGAAAGACTGTCGCGATGCCTTCAGTTGATCCTGAATTAAAAAAGATTTGGTGCTTCTTTGCTCCTAATATTTTTGCGCAAATGCTCCTTGCTTTTTCCATGCCCATTAATGTTTTAGTACCGATGTTATGAATGGCATTTGGGTTGGCAAAAGGGCCATCTTCTAACCTTTTTAAAAGGTAGTTTTTTACCTGGGGATCTAAAGGAGCACTTCCATTATAATCAGCGTAAATCATAAAAAAACCTCCGTGGTCTCTATTACGAAATGGTCATCATTCGATCTAAGGCCAGAAGAGAGTCTCTTTTAGTGTCTTCTCCAACCTGGATCACGTTAATAGGGGTCCCTGCTTTTATGGCCTTAAAGCTAGCTAAAAGCCATCTAGGCCTGACTCTGTACATTGTTGTACAGAGGCATTGGTATGGGGAAAGCGAAAAAATTTTTTTATTAGTGTATTTATTGGCAAGACGATTTACAAGGTTTATTTCCGTTCCAACGGCAAATTTGGAGCCTTCAGGTGCTTTCTTAATTGTTTCAATAATATAGGCTGTTGATCCATTGAGGTCTGCTTCCTGAACAACGTCAAACCTACACTCAGGGTGCACAATGACTATTGTTTCAGGACAGTCTTTTTTTACGTTTTTAATTTGAGATGTCGTAAACCCTTGGTGAACCGAACAAAAGCCATGCCATAAAATAATTTTAGCTTCTTTAATTTGCTCATTAGTAAGTCCTCCATTAGGCTTTGTAGGGTCGTATATCACCATTTTTTCCAGAGGGATCCCCATATCAAAACAAGTATTTCTACCAAGATGTTGGTCAGGAAAAAATAGTAATTTATCTCCTTGGTTAAGGGCCCAAGTTATTATTTTTTGAGCATTTGATGATGTGCAAATACTACCTTCATGTTTTCCAACGAAAGCTTTTAGTTCTGCAGAGCAGTTAATGTAAGTGACAGGAATAATTTTTTCTTCTGTTGCAGAAGAGAGTCTTTCCCACGCTGCATCTATTTGGTCTGAATTGGCCATATCCGCCATTGAGCAGCCAGCATTAAGATCAGGAAGAATAACCTTTTGGTTATCTTTGGTAAGCATATCTGCAGTTTCCGCCATAAAATGCACACCGCAAAAGATAACGTAAGGAGAGCTTAGCTTGGCAGCTTCCTTAGCTAGGGCCAGTGAATCCCCTTTATAGTCTGCAAACTGTATAATATCGTCTTGCTGATAATGATGCCCTAGGACTACAACATCATTACCTAGTTCTTGTTTAAGAGATGTTATTTCTTCTAAGACTTCATCATCTGAAAGTTCCGTTTCTTTAATTGGTGGTAGGTAATCAGTAGATGATTCGAATAATTCAAGCATAGGGTCCTCTTAGAAAAGATTTATCTTTGCGAAAAGACTTAAAATTTTTTAGGCTTTCTGTAAAGATGATTTTTTGCATCATTTTTCGAAAGTGTTTTTTTGACTGAGTGTGATGAGTAACTTAAAATTTTATAAAAAAATAAGGTTTGCTTAAAATCCTGATTTTTACAGAAAAATTGAGAGGAGTGATTCATGGAAGTTATCACAGTCGGCAATAATAAAGGTGGTGTTGGTAAAACAATGCAGTGTTACCAATTAATTTGTCACCTTGCCAATAAGGGAAAAAGGGTTCTGGCCGTAGATCTTGATTCACAGGCAAATCTTAGTTCTACGTTGGGTGTTCAAATTCAAAGGACTCTTATCCCAGAGTGGCTTATTGGGGATGTTCCTTTTAAGGATCTGGTTATTTCTTCTGAAGGTGAAGGCGATTTTCATGGCAACATAGATATAATTGCCTCAAGTCGTCATTTAGCCAATTTATCAAAATTACTCATTCTTTCGGAATCTGAGATAAGGAAAAATGCTGGTCGTAAAGAGAGGCTATTAAAAAAGAGGATTCAGGAAGTTGGCGTCTCCTATGACTTTGTTGTCATTGATACTCCTCCTATATTAGGGGATGAACTCATAATGAGCTTGGTTGCCTCAAACAAAATACTTATACCTACTCAGGCTCAGGATTATTCCATAGATGGTTTAGAAGAACTAATGGATACCTTTGAAATTATAAAGGAAACTGAGAACCCAAAGCTTGAATTTGCGATTATTCCTTCCATGGTGAATGGGAGAAGAAATATAGAAAAACAGAGAATGAATGAGCTCGCTCAATCTTTTCATTGTACACCTGGAATTAGAAATCTTGTTCAAATGCAAGAATCAATTTCTCTTAAAAAACCTGTTTTTATGTTGGGAAAAAATAATCAAGGAAAACAGGACTATGATGCTTTATGGGAGTCACTTAACCTTTAAATTTTTTTAGAACAATACTTAACACAAGGATGTGGAGTGTATTATGGCCAAAAATTTTGCACCAAGAGTTTCAAAAAAAGAAAGAAAAACAGTCTCCTTAGCAGATAGACTAGACCGTGATATTTTCAAAATCTCAGATGATAAACTTCTTAAAGGCGCTAAATTAGAAGAGGTTTCCCTTAAAAATATTAATGTCAAAGAGCAGGTTAGGACTAAGTTTGATGACAAGTCCCTAAAGGACCTTGCTGAAAATATTAAAGCGAATGGACTTATTCAGCCTCTTGTTGTGCATAGGGAAAAAGGGTTGTTGACTCTTATATGTGGTGAGCGCCGATATAGGGCCATGACTTCCATAGATATGAAAAAGGCACCCTGCTTCATTCTTGATGATAAATCAGAAGAAGAGTTGATGGCGATACAGTTTTCTGAAAACTCTTCTCGGGAAGAGCTTCATTATATAGATAAAGCAGACGGAATTTATGCCTATAAAAAATCGACGGATGCGTCTGAAAGAAAAATTCAAGCTGCTTTAGGAATATCTAAATCAGAGGTTCATAGAAGCATATTGCTAGGAAAGCTCCCAAAAGAACTTAGGGAGGCTGCAAAGATTTTTGACATAGAAAAATACGTTCTTCTTGAGTTTGGAGCTTTAGAAGAAGGACCTATGCAAAAGATGATTTTTGAAAAAATAAAAAATGGTGAAATAAGAAAGCGCACCGAGTTGAGGAAGCTCTTAAAGGGAACGGTTGCCCCTGGTAAAGGGAAGGGTTTATCAAAAAAGGCAGTAAAGAAAAAGGCTGCTCCATCGGCAAATGACTTTATTAAAGCTATGCGTGAAAAAACGAAGGGTCTTAATTTGGATAAAGATATGAAGGACCTTTTAAAGACACTTGTTAAAGAGACAAAGACCGAGATAAAAAAAACCTCGAAAAAAACTACTCACCCTAATGATTAGGGTGTAGATTGAGAAAAATTTGATTAATAGCAAAAGGGAGAATAGTTATGAGCCTTTTTGAAAGCCCCCTCTATAAGGACGCGCTTGAACAATTGGAAGTGGCTTCATATACAATGAGTTTGGATCCTAACGTTTTGGATCGTTTAAAATATCCAAAGAGGGCTTTGCAGGTTTCAGTACCAATTAGACTTGATGATGGAACTGTAAAAACTTTTATGGGCTTTCGTGTTCAACATAATATGACAATTGGACCCGGAAAGGGTGGAATTCGTTACCACCCCAATGTTGACCTTTCTGAAACAGCTGCCTTGGCAATGCTTATGACATTTAAGTGTGCTCTAGTAGGGCTTCCTTTAGGGGGCGCTAAAGGCGGAATTATGGTTGATCCGAACAACCTGTCTCGCCAGGAGCTTCAATCATTAACCAGAAGGTATTGCACCGAAATTAATATGATTATAGGCCCATCGACAGATATACCTGCTCCGGATATTGGGACAGATGCTCAAACGATGGCTTGGTTCATGGATACTTATTCTCAATTAAAAGGATACACGATACCTGGTGTTGTAACAGGTAAGCCTATTGCAGTAGGTGGTTCTTTAGGAAGAGCTGAGGCAACAGGTAAAGGTGTTGCATTCTGTGTGAACTTTGCTGCTCAAAAAATGGGTTTGACTATGAATAGTAAAACTACCGTAGCTATTCATGGTTTTGGAAAAGTTGGTATCCCAGCTGCTCAAGACCTACACGCGGAAGGCGTGAAAATAGTCGCCATTAGCGATGTTTCAGGTGCTATTTATGATAAAAATGGAATTGATCTCCAGAAAGCAGTCGACTGGGTTGATAGTAGAAGGTTTTTAAAAGACTTACCTGGTGCAACAGTTATTTCCAATGATGAATTATTAGCTTTGGATGTTGATGTTCTTATTCCAGCAGCTATTGATGGAGTTGTAACTAAGGATAACTGCGATACTGTGAAGGCTAAAATAATTGCTGAAGGAGCGAACGGCCCTCTTACAAAGCATGCGATTGAGCACTTGTCGAATAAAGGTGTCTTTATCATTCCAGATATTTTATGTAATGCTGGTGGTGTTGTCGTATCTTATTTTGAGTGGGTTCAAGGCCTTCAGAACTTCTTCTGGGACCTGGATCGAATTAATGAAGAGCTACATGGAATTCTAAAAAGAGCTTTCGATGAAGTTTGTGAAGCTAAAGATAAATATGATACGGATATGAAAAAGGCTGCTTTTATTGTTGCTTTAGGAAAGCTTTTTATGGCCATGAGGCTTAGGGGGCTATTTCCATCTTAGTTGGAAATATGATGCCTTATCTCTTTTTAGGCGTGTTTCTTTTTTGGGGGGGAATTTCTTTTTTTCCCTCCTCCCTTTTTGCCAAAGTTAAATTTGAAATTCATGATCCAAAAAGTGTTCAGAAAAGTCTGAAGCAAGCTTGCAAGCTAATGAAAAAAAATAACTTAATTACGAAAAGGGAATCAATGGCCTTTTTTGATTGCATGGGAGAAAAGGTTAGTGCTAGGTCTTTTTGCTTAGAAATGATGAGATTAAAAAAGATACCTAATTTAAGGAAGAGACCTTTTTTAAGGGGAGTGGTCTACAAAGAGGGTAAAGCTCTTTGCCAATTTGGACGGTCTGCAATCCTTTCTTTTAGCTTAAAAGATTTTAAAAAAGAAACTAAGGATTCTATAAAACTTTGTGAAAAATTGCGGAAGCATTACGCTTTTAACCTCCAAGCATTCCATTTTTATAAAGGGAAAGGCACTAAGCGGTCTTGTTATTATTCCGAGAGAGATAAAACTTAAATTATTTATAAATTTAATGATCTTACCCAAATAAAAGATTAATGATCTCTGGAACTTATTAATCGGTTTAAATGGTTTCCTCTGCATATAAGTGAACAAGTTAAACGATTTTTGAGAGGTTTATAATGTTTACTTCTTCAACTGTGGGTCTTTATTTTACAAGAAGCAACCTTTCAAAAGTAAATATTTTTGGTTATTCAAATAACGGTTTACCTGGAATTGAAATATTGGGTTTGGGTGGTAAAGGAAGGTCATTAAAGGAAAAGTTTATTTATCTATTTAGAAGTCAAAATAGAACAATTCCTCTAAAAAGGTATGTTTTAGTTATTGAAGGACTTGAGTCAGTTAAGAAATTATTATGGGAAGATTTAAGGTGGTTAGAGTTACCTATTTATTTATTATTGTGCTCTCTATGTAAATTCATACCCATTAAAAAACTAGATAATTGTCTTGCCGTAGGTAAAGTAGATATTGATGGACATATAACTACATTAATATTGGATTTGAAACATGATAATTTATTCCTTAATAATCATATTTTATTTTCAAGATATATAGGAAAAATTAGTGATTCATTTTTAAAAGAACAAAAAGAAATTCCTTTGGAAGAAATTTTTTTAGACTTTCCTCTCCATAAGATTTCTTACGAGGTATGGACAAAAAACCTTTTAGATGGAAAGTGTTTTAAGAAGGTCTAAAGTAGTTAAATCCCCTTCTTCCTTTGAGTTAATGGATTGATCCATTGAGATAATATCTGTTGTTCCCTGGTTGTGTGCTACAACTACGGGAAATTTTTTTTCAGTTAGGGCTTTTACTGCTAAATAGCCCATTTTTGAACCCATAAAGCGATCAATTGAAGTGGGTTTTCCACCCCTTTGAATATGGCCTAAAATGCAAACATGCGCGTCTATTTGATAGTTTTGTTTCAGCCTTTTTTGAACTTCATAACTAAGACCAGGCTTTTCTCCCTCCGCCACAATAATGATTGATGAGCTTTTACCTCTATCAATGCCTCTTTTAATATCATTATAAATTTCTTTTATATTTAGAGTTTTTTCTGAAAAGACAACATTCTCTGCTCCAGTACAGACTCCGACATAGAGAGCAATCGCAGGGGATTTCCGTCCCATGACCTCAACGATAAAGGTTCTTTCATGTGAGGTTGCCGTATCTCTAATCTTATCAACAGCATCGATAGCAGTTTGAACAGCAGTATCAAAACCTATTGAGTAAGAGGTTCCTGAAATATCATTATCAATACTTCCTGGTATACCAATAACAGGAAGAAGTGTTTCTCTATGAAGATGAAAGGCTCCTTTTAAGGAGCCATTTCCACCAATAACGATAAGAGCATCAATTTTTTTTCTTTGAAGAATGTGGAAAGCTTCTCTTCTTGTTTCTTTTTGAAGGAATTCTTTGCACCGAGATGTTTGAAGTATCGTTCCTCCTTTTTGGAGGATATTACCTACTGATGAAGCATCCATTTTGTGAATATTTCCGGATAGAAGACCAGCATAACCTCTTTGAACTCCAAAGACTTTGAAGCCATGATGTATACCTGTTCGAACGACACTCCTTATTACACAATTCATTCCTGGAGAGTCTCCTCCACTGCAAAGTACGGCAAATGACTTTATATTAGAGCTTTTACTTTCAGTACTTGATTTTTTTTTCGAAGGCATTTGATCTCCTGTTTTTTACTAAAAGGTAAGAGAGATGTTGGCACTCCCAATCCATTTAGTAAAAAGACTACTCTCTTTCTTTTTTATAAAATTATATTTAATTGAAGGAAAAAAATATAAATTTTCAAACCAACTTATTGGTATATTTAATATATTATTAAAACCAATTTGTTGCATATTATAAGAGCTTTGTTTGTTGTATTGGAAGGAATAGTCTAAATGAGTCGAAAGCTTTAATTTAAGATAACTTATGGTAGAGCGATTAGTGATAGATGTCTTTATTTCTGAAGTCATTGATGAATTATATCTATTTTTAAATAAAGAGAAGGAGACTTCATAAATGGGTGAAAAAAACTTCGTTTTTGAAAAAGGTTCGAAGGACCAATTGAAACCTAAATCTATATTATCACTTTGTTTTAAATAGTCGTAGGCAGCAAGGGAAATATTCCATGAATGTAAACCTTTTGCAGATAATGAATGAAGGTTTGTTTCAATAGAGTGAAGATTCAAGTCGTTTTGAAATGAATTACTATTTTCTAATTTAGAAGAGATATTGGTAAATGAATAATTAGACTTTAATAAGAATGAGTAAAATCTATTTTTCACAAGACCTATTTTTAGACCAAGAGACCTGCTGTCTAGATAATTCAATTGATTTCTTTCCATAGTTTCTTGATTAAAAGATAATCCAAAAAGATAAGATTTATCATTTTTCATTTTTGTACGAAATTTATAATCAATTTTAGTTTCAGAGTAGATAGATTTTTGAATATGTTTTAATTTATCAGTTTTTGTTAAATTTGAATCAAATGATCTTCCTATTATTAGATTAAAATTAGAAGATTCTTTTAATGCCTTTTTTTGTAAGTTTTGTGAAATTTCAGGNCNTACTTTTTTTCCTATTGAGTTTGATAGTAATAAGCNTTTATTGNATTGTCCTGAATCNAAATATATGTTTCCNAGAAGTATATTAGCTTGTTTTGACAATACTTTTCTTTTTTTATCATTTTTTATGAGCTTGGAGAAATNGGATAGNTTTATTTCTGCTAGATCGCTANTTCCTAACTTTTTTCTAATNATAGCTAAGTGAAAAATAGTTGATCTNATTTTTATTTTATAATATTTGCAAATTTGGAAATANCTTAANCTTCGTATGAGATTTAGTCTTTTTACTTTTTTTGAATAGGCTTTACTTTTAGAAGAANACCAGTAAGTTTTTGCTATTAAGTAATATATATCCTGAGCTTTTGAGGTAGGTTTTGGTATATTATCGAGGTCATTTTCTAGAGTTTTTTTGCTTTTTAAGTTAAGAGATATTGGGTAATGGATAGTTCTTAGGATTGATAGATAGATTTTAAGAGCTTTGGAATACTTCTTTTTCTTAATATAGATTTTTGATAAAAGTTTTAAACTTGGAAGGTGGGATTTAGTTTTTGAAATGTTTTTCTTGATTAAAAAAGTCGCCTTGTCATATCTGCCAATTTCGTAAAGTTTTAGGGCCTTATTAAAATTATGGGAATTATTTTCAGCGTAAGAAAAGAGAGGCGTTAGATAAAAAGTAAAAACTATAAGAAGAAGCAGGATTTTCATAAATTATTCATACTCTCGAGGTAAAACTATTTCGGAATTTTTTGAATTTTAAATTAGATTTTTTTATTATAGTTCTGTTTTCTAGAGCTTTACTTTAAATAGTGTTATGATAACAGCTAGACTCTTTAAAGAGATTGGTAGTATGGCGAATATTTCCGATGTAAATGATCAGGTAAGAGAGTTCTCCTCAAAGAGTCATGGGAGTTCAGAGCTTTATAGGGAGAAAGTATTTGTAAAGGGTGAAAATGGTTATATCCCTTTAAAGATATTAATTAAAAAAATTGAAAGTCTAGAGAGTGAAAAAGAATTACAAAAGATAGGCTTTGTTTTTGAAAGCTATGAATTCCATCCATCTGAACAATTTTCTCAATGGTTTCAAGAGAAGTTTTCGAGAAAATTGACCCGTTCCCAGGAAAAGAATATATCGATCCTCTATATTCCAGATAACAGCTCAATTTTGGATTCAATTGAACAAGCAAGTCGTTCATACGAAACTTTAAGGCAAAAAAATATACTGATTAATGGAAAGAACCTTCCGGTACAACTTGGTGAATGGTACGCAAAGTGTATTTTTGGTCTTAAACAGAAAAAATCTACTTCTCAAAGAGGTTTTGATTTTTTATTGGATGATTCTAGAGTTGAAGTTAAAGTCAGTTGGGGAAACACCAGTCCTGCTAAAGGGGTGAAAATAAAAAAGACTTTAGTTCAATTAAGTGACTTATGCATTGTTGTTTATTTATCTCTTAATTTTAAAATACGTGAAATTTGTATTCTAGATTCTGATTTTATTATTCGAAAAATTTCAGGGAAAGGTCATACGATTTTTTTAAAAGATGTGGATATTGCACAATACTTTTTTAGTAAATCCTCAAAGCATATTGGTAAAGTTTCCAACAGTTCCGGTTTATTAAGATTTTCAACGCCAGAGTTGGCAATGAAAATAGCTGAGATGTTTTAGCTAAGCCTCTAGTAAAACTTTGTTTTATTCACTTTTTTTGGGTTTCAATATAAATCATACTTTAGTAGGCGGCACTCAATGGTTCCATTGAACAGAGGGATCCTTTTCGATGTAGATAGAGATATTTGTTTCCTTAAATTCATATTTCCTGTGAAAATATAGGCCCTAAAACCTTTGAAATTTCTTTTTAGGTTTTCTCCGTAGTCTCTATATAGCTCCTTTAATTTCTCTTCCTCTCCAAGCCTTATGCCATAAGGAGGGTTGCAAATAATAACTCCTTTTTCTTTATTGTTTGGCGGGGGTAGTTTAAGAGCATTTTGTTTTTTTAAGTTGATAACATCTTCAAAGTTCATTTTTTGGAAGTTTTCTCGAGCTGTATTTAGGACACGGTTATCCCAGTCTGAAGCATAAAATTGCTTTTTTGAAAGGTTTTTCATTTTGTTTTCAATTTCTTCGTAGAGTGATTCAGCCCTTCGATAAAAATAATTTTTAAGTCCTTTGTTTTTATTGAACCAGTTATGGTTTAAAAAACTAAAAGGTTTTTCTTTTTTTTCTATAAAACTTTTTATTTTAAGAAACGTAGGAGGGATTTGAGCACTAATAAGGACAGCTTCGATCGATAGTGTTCCTGAGCCACACATACTATCAATAAAAAGGTCCTTTTTTGGGTCCCAATCAGTTAGCATTATGATTCCGGCAGCTAAATTTTCTCGAAGAGGTGCTTCTCCCGAATTTTTTCTGTATCCTCTTTGGCTTAAAGGAAGATGACAAAGGTCTAGGTAAAAAATTATTTTCCATTTATTATCTACAGTCCCCTCGACTCGAATAAGAATTGAAATATCAGGACTTTGAGTATCAACGGACGGTCTCTTAGATGTCTTTTCTCTGAAATTGTCTACAATACCGTCCTTTGCTTTTTGGGAAAAAAGAATAGAGTTTTTAAATGCTCTTTTTGAATTAGAATCAAAAATTGTTTTAATTTTAAAGGTTTGATTAAGAGAAAAAATATTTTGCCATGAGTATTCTTTTACTTTTCCATATAGATCATTCAGGCTTTTGATTGAAAAGTCTGTTATTTTCATAAAAACTCTGCTTGAAATCCTTGAATGAAGTAGAAACTCTAAGCAAGTTTCATGAGAAGAAGAAAAGTTAATTCCACCAATTTGTTTATCTATATTTTCACATCCAAATGTACTGGCTTCTCTTTCAAGAAGTTCTTCCAGGTTTCTAGAGCATGATGCAAAAAAGTTAGTTTTAGTTTGGTTATTCATGAATTTTCCTTGGGAGGTTTAAAGTAATTCGTTTTTAAAGTTGCTTGCTCTTTCGAGTAATTCCAGATAACTATCAGCTTTTTTTGAATCTAATTCTCCAAATTTAAATCTATAAATCCTCCAGAGGGAAATTGAAAATAAACCCAAGAGAATAAAAGAATTTAATGAGGCTCTTTCAAGTTGACTTAAGGGTCTTTCCTTTTCATACCCTTCAATAAACTTTTCAATAAGTGAAAGTGAGACTTTCCCATTAGAAAGGGACGTTCCAGAAATTGATATACCCAAATCTAATATGAGAGGACCTAAGCCTGCTTGCTCAAAGTCCAGAAGAGTGATGAGTGCTTTATCTTTAAAGAGGGTATTATCGTAGTAGAGATCACCATGCATTATACCTTCTTCAAAAGATTCATTTATAAGAGATTCAATTCCCTTAGGAAAAATATCCCAAAAGTACTCCTTGAATTGGGAAGGGCAGTCTTTACTATGGACGAAATTAGAAATGAAAGGTAATTCAAAACCGATTGTTTCGTGTTTTCTAATTTTGTCGTTAGAAAATGATTCTTTTTTTAAAGAGTGTAATTTACCTAGTGCCTTTCCTATTTGATAGCATGTTTCTTTTTCTGGCTTTGGAGTAATGCCTTCAACAAATGGATAAATAACTCCAATATACTCCTTGTAAGAAAAAATGGTGGTATCTTTTTGTGTTTTTAAGGGTGATATGGATAGAGGAAAGCCTGCTTTCTCAAGGCAATGAAGTATTTCTTGTTCTCCACTTAATTCACTTTTATTTTTGTCGTTAGAAATTTTTAAAAGAAACGGCTTACTTATATTATTTTTGATGACTAGCACTTTGAAATTAGAATTAGAAATCCCGTAGGACAAAGGAGATAACTCTTTAACCTCACCTAAAGAATAGAAATTTAGGATGTCTTGGACTTCGCTTAAAGTGAGGTTTGTATAATGTCCCATCTTTCTCCTTACCAGCTTTTGTAGCCTTTTCGTCGATTACGAACCATCCTTTATTTAAAAAACTGGAGCTGCTTTTAATAGCCTTACTCACTCAAGGCGTCAAATATTGTGGAAATAGTTCATTTTGCTGTGTGTTATTTTGCTTTGAAGATTGTTTTGAGACTCTTGCAATGCTATACAATTTCTAGTTAATTTTTATTGAGTAAACTTATATTTTTTTATTTTAAAATAATTCTACTGGAGGAAAGAAATGGGACTAAGGGAAGGCGATTTTAAAGTTGCAGATATTTCACTAGCTGATTGGGGTAGAAAGGAAATTGAAGTCGCAGAAAAAGAGATGCCTGGACTGATGACTTTAAGGAAAGAGTACGGGCAAACAAAGCCATTGAAAGGTGCAAGAATTGCTGGCTGTATTCATATGACGATTCAGACAGCAGTTTTAATGGAGACTCTTATTGATTTAGGAGCAGAAATTAGATGGTCTTCTTGTAATATTTTTTCCACTCAGGATCATGCTGCAGCAGCCATGGCGGCTTCAGGTATTCCTACTTTTGCTTGGAAAGGAGAGACTGAAGAAGAGTTTCTGTGGTGTATTGAGCAGACTATAAAATGGCCAGATGGTAAAGGCCCAAATATGATCCTCGATGATGGTGGGGATTTAACTAAAATGGTTCATGATGATTTCCCTGATTATTTAAAAGATATTCGTGGAATTTCTGAAGAAACTACGACAGGTGTTCACAGACTTGTTGAAATGGTTAAGAAAGGGGAGCTAAAGGTTCCTGCGATTAATATTAACGATTCTGTAACAAAGTCCAAATTTGATAACTTGTATGGTTGTCGTGAATCTTTAGTTGATGGAATAAAAAGAGCGACCGATGTAATGATCGCTGGCAAAGTATGTGTTGTTGCAGGTTATGGTGATGTTGGAAAAGGTTCTGCTCAATCATTTAAAGGTTTAGGTGGAAGAGTTATTATAACTGAAATCGATCCTATTTGTGCTCTACAAGCATCTATGGAAGGTTTCGAAGTTATGAAAATGGATAAAGCTTCTGAACTTGGCGATATTTTTGTAACAACCACTGGTTGTGTTGACGTCATCAATGAGGATCATCTTAAAAAGATGAAAGATGGGGCTATTGTTTGTAACATTGGCCATTTTGATTCTGAGATCAATGTTGCCAGTTTAAATAGAGATCCTGTTAAAAAGGTCAATATTACGCCTCAAGTTGATCAATATATTTTTGAAGACGGGAAAAAGATTATTCTATTGGCCCAGGGTAGACTTGTTAACCTAGGTTGTGCGACTGGTCACCCATCTTTTGTTATGAGTAACTCTTTTACTAATCAAGTTATGGCCCAAATTGAACTTTGGCAAAATTCAGAAAATTACAAAATTGACGTCTATATGCTTCCAAAGCATCTTGATGAAAAAGTTGCCAGACTCCATTTGGAAAAAGTTGGTGTTGAAATTGATACTCTAACTAAGGATCAAGCTGAGTATATTGGTGTTAAAGTTGAAGGTCCTTTTAAGCCAAGTCATTACCGCTATTAATTAAAGCTTTTTTATGCAGAAAGGGTAAGGTTATTACCCTTTCTGTCTAATTAGGTCGTCCTACTAGTTTGGAGGAAATCATGGAGCTTGTTTTTGGCTCTGACCATGCAGGTTTTGGTTTGAAACAAGAGCTAAAGAACTTTTTGAAAGAAGATAAGAGTCATGAAGTTTTTGATGAAGGCTGTTTTTCTGAAGACAGATGTAACTACCCTCTCTTTGGCCAAAAAGTTGTTAAAAAAGTCCTTTCTGGGGGAGGGCGAGGGATCCTTGTTTGTGGTTCAGGGATAGGTGTAGATATGGTGGCCAATAAATATAAAGGAATCCGAGCAGCTTTGGTAAGAAGTGTTGAAGAAGCTAGGTTAAGCCGTCAACATAATGATGCAAATATCCTTTGTTTGGGGTCTAGGATTACTTCTTTTGATTTATGTAAAGAAATTATATCTGCCTGGTTAGCAGAGCCTTTCGAAGGAGGAAGGCACTCAGAGAGAGTGGATATGTTTTCAAATATAGGAGAAGACTCCCCCTAATTGACTTTAAGGAGATAGTCTTGGTTTGCCGCATTTAGGGCAACTTTTCTTTATTGCCTTTCTGTATTTGTTAACAACATCATAGAAAATGGAGATCGTTTTCTTACCCATATCTTTTTCAATCAACCATTTGAATTTATCTACCATTGGGAATTTCTCAATGAGGAATGAAGTGGCTTCACCTGCTTTTAGGATTTTACCATTTTCATCAATCAGGTGGAGGGTCTCAAAGCATTCTTCCCTATTTAATTGTGGAAAAGTCGAAAAAATTTCTTCATTTTGAATTGGTATAAAGGAATAATCACTTGTATTGGGCATCCTTTTGAATGAATTCATAAAGCGAACGCACAAATGACATTCTCTGTCATAGAGAATAATTGGAAGTGGAAAAGAATAATCCTTTTTTTCTGATTCATCTATCTGACTCATAAAAATCATTCCTTGTTTTTATCAATCAAAGACCTTATTAATCTTTAATCTATTTAATTTGCAGTCTTCTTT
>PAZA01000021.1 GCA_002715375.1 Halobacteriovoraceae bacterium | reverse complement strand
AAACGCTTGAGGATGAAAACCATATGCCCAAAGTGTCATTAGAAGAAGATAATATCACGTCAACTTACGAAGCTGAAGAAGATGAAATTATCTACCATGCATTGGACAGGCAGGGCAAAAAGCTTCCCCATGGTTGCTTAGCAGGGTCCTGCGGATCATGTAGAGTCATTGTCTTAAGTGGAGAAAGTAATCTTAGAGACCCTGGGTATATAGAGGCTGACACTATTAGACATCTTAAGGAAAGCTATCAGGAAAAACATGGTGAAGACTTTTTAAAAAATAAAACTATCAGGCTTTCGTGCAGAGCAAAAATACTAAAGAATGAAATAAAAATTAAGCCTCTAAAATAATAAATAAAAGCTCATTCAATCTGATTTGTCCTTCGCGAAAGTAACATTCGATGAGTTGGGGGACTCAGACGACTTAACCTCTACCTCTGAATCCTGCTTAGAAAATAAATGCCTTTCTCCATCAACATCACTTATTTTTATTTCTTTAATTTCCAAGTTATCAACCTTAAAAATTTCAAAAGAAAATCCTTCCCAAACTATAATCTGCCCTTGTTCTGGAAAGTTATTCCCTAGCATATCAAGAATAAAGCCCGCCAAAGTTGAATAGTTATCATTAAGAGGAATTTTAACATCGTATTCGTTCTGTAAATCTCTTAAATTTACGTGCCCCTCAACAACAATTCCACTTTTTAAGGACCCTTGTCCCTGACTTGTTTTTAATCTATCCTCTTCCACATCATGCTCATCCTGAATTTCCCCAACGATTTCTTCAATGATATCTTCTAGGGTAACAATTCCAACAATAAGACCATTTTCATCCTTAACTAGAGCGAGGTGGACTTTCTTTTTATTCATATAATCAAAAACAGCATGAATCCTCATATGCTCATAAACATAAAAAGGTTTCTTTAAAATTTTTCGAATTTCAAAAGCGGCTCTTTTATCTGTATCAACACAAGCCAAATCTTTTACGTGGAGAAATCCTAAGACATGATCTAGATCCCCTTCGCATACAGGATACCGGCTGTGACTATCCTTATTGATGTAAGTAATAATTTCTGAAAAATTCAAATCATGGTTAACATATTTTACCTGAGACCTTAGTATCATAATGTCCTTAACCTTAATTTTAGGAAACTCTAAAATCGATGTTAAGAGGTCTATCTGTTTTGCATCTATCGTATTTTCCCTATCCGCTTTATTGATTAGGTATTCAATGTCCTTCCTTGTAACTAACCTTCCCGTTAACTCTCCCTTTTCCCCTAATACACTTTTTGTAATCCATGTCATAAATTTTACTATTGGAAAAAATAAGAAGTAATTCCATTTCAAAAAACTAATTACTGGCACCACAAACTTTTCCGCATGAGCCCTTGCAAAAGTTTTCGGAATGATTTCTCCAAAAATTAAAATGACAATTGTGGTGATACCAGTACTAATACTAACCACATCAGATTTAAAAATTCTTGAAGTGATAATGGTCACCAAACTTGCTGCCAAAATATTCGCAATATTATTACCTACGAGGATAGTGCTTAAAATTTCATTAGATTTTTCAACCATGAAAGTCATCACCTTTCCACGGCTTCCTCCTTGCTCAATCATTTGACGGGCTCGATCTATTCCAATGGACATCAAAACCGCTTCTGAAGAAGAATAAAAACCAGAAAAGAAAAAGCATACAACAAGGAATAAAACCTCTGACGTTTCAACCATGTTTAAAAACTCTCTTTATTCGTTAGTTTAGGTAATATATAAGAAAAACTAATTAGTAAGGGGTGGTCATTCTCATGACCGGTGATCGACAGGGGTTCCAAGGTGACTGACTATCCTTTGTTGTTGTTATTATTGTGGAATTACAAGGTTCTTCTAATAAAATCTTGTTTCTTCCTACCTTCCTTTATTTATAGCACAAAGACATAAACAATTAAATCCAAAAGATAATAATAAATTTTGTTTAATGCTCTAGCTGCTTGCCTTTAAAATCATGTCCTGAATAAACAATACGGTCATTCATTTCATGGTTAAAAGGTCCAATAGACTCGATATTCTTGACTTCTCTAAAAATTGCCTGGCAATTATAGCATATCGCGACATTGCCTAACTTACTAAAGAGAATCAAGTCAAAAAGCCACAAAACTATGAGGCTTATTCCATAAGTATAAATTGCCAAAATTGAAGCTATAATAAATAAAACAACTCCAACTTTTCTATTAAAATCCTTCTGAACATAGAAATCTTTCCTTTTGCACGAAGGACAATCCTTTAAAACACTTTCTTCATGATCAGCATTAAAGGTAAGATCCATCTCATTATGACAAATGTCACATGTAGCTTTCTTCGAGCTTTGAGAAGGGTAAACATGAATTCCTGACCCACACTCAGAGCACGTCAAATGGACCGTCATCACACCTTCTTTAGATACATCTTTCATAAATACATCCCATATTTGTGAAATAAGTAAGCCGAAATTAGCTCACCTACAAAAACAAAAAATGTCATAACATATAAAACACCCGTTGCGCTTTGAATTGACCGCATTTTAACAAGTCGCCACGTAAAATAACTCATTATACCAATAATGAGATACCCCCAGACCATCCTCATAGTGAGAATAATCCAGTTAAACATATAACCTGCACCTAAACGGCTCCCTTCTAAAAAAAAGCTAGCGTCCTTAACTAATGCTCCAAGCGTCATAACCAATTTAACGAGCATTACCAACCACGTAACAGACAGTGCTATTTTCAAGGGTTTTTCTGATAGCTTTGGCACTACCAAGTACCAATGCCCAAGGAGCATAGAGTAAGTAATAACCCCCAGAAAGAGAGCTGACGAAAAAAAGAAGGCCACGTTCATAAAGTGAAAATTGCCGTCGGTAAATAAGTGTGATTGATAAGTATATAAGCCCGCTCCAAGAGCTATATTTTGAATAATATAAAGCAGCCACATCAAAGTTGTTTTTTCATCCTTATGAAAAACCGAAGACAGGATTAAACAGAGTGATGAAAAAACATAAATCCATGAAACTACATCTCCAAACGGAACCCTATATATATGGCAGATGAAACCCAAAAGGAGTGATGAGATTGAGACATTATGCACCAATCTTAAAAAACCTCCGCCAGTCAATTCACTCTTCGCAATTAGAGTAAATAGACTAATACCAAAAGCCATTGATAAAAGGAAAAACTCAGCAATACTTAAGATGAAGGGCATAAAGAGTCCTCAGCTTCTAACAAAAAGTTTGATTGTAAGTATTTTGAAAAACTCTCAACAATACTGTAATTAGCAGCTAGCATTTTACCTTCTAAAAGTTGAGTACCTTTTTTAAAATTAACAAAAAAAGTTTTTTGTCTCTCAGATTTAGGTAATTTTTCTGCAGAGTGATATGAATAGAAGACGTTAAGGAGAACGTTTCTATCCATATAAGAATGAGTCGTAATTTTAAATTCTTCTACTTTTGGGCAATCTATTCCAGCCTCTTCCATAAACTCTCTACAAGCAGCCTCTTTTGGAGTCTCATCCGGCTCCACCTTCCCACCAGGAAATTCCCAAAGATTATTTAAACTGCCTTTCTCTTTTCTCTTTTGCATCCACAAGGCGAAACCATCCTTAGATACTTCAGTAATAACGAGAACAATTGATACCGGAATAAACTTCTTAGTCATAAATAAATTTTTTTTACCTATTTTTTTTCAAGCAAAGCAAATTAACACTCTTTCACCATCTCGACAAATTGACACAAAAAGTCTATTGGAAAGGAATGAATAATACATTTCCAATTAAAAGAAACTCCCTGCTTTTTGCGCCGATGGAAGGTATCACGGATGAAGCATATAGACTTGCCGTGATGAACACTTTCCCTGAATGGGATCTATTCTCAACTGACTTTTTAAGAGTTCCTACGGAAGGCTCCTTTTCTAAAAAATTTATCCTCGAACATTTTGGGAAAACAGCTTATACAAACTTAGACTTAAGGAATAAAACTGCTTTCCAAATTTTGGCCAATGAAAAAGGAAATACTCCTTTAGCCTGTCAACAAATTGAAAACTTGGGTTTTAAACATTTAGACTTAAACCTTGGTTGCCCTTCAAAAAGAGTCAATCAACACTTAGGTGGTGCATACTTATTAAGTGATTTAAAGTCCCTCCAAAAAATAATTAAGGATATTAGAACAAATTATCCTCACCACTTTACCGTTAAAATGAGAATCGGATATAGGGATGACTCCAACTTCTTAGATTGCATAAAACTTTTTGAAAATGAAGGAGTGGATGCAATAACTATTCACGGAAGAACAAGAGACCAACTTTATAAAGGTATTGCTGACTGGAAATATATTAAAATGGCAACAAAAGCGACCTCTATCCCTATAATTGGAAATGGCGACATATGGACTGTCGCAGATATTGAAAATATTTTCGATTATACTAATTGTCATTCTATAATGCTAGGAAGAGGTGCCCTGAAAACCCCTTGGCTCGCACCTCTATTCAAAAAGCAGAAGTCTCATAATAAAGACGATTTATTTGAAATTAGAAAGAAAAAAATTCCTTTATATTTCTCTTCTCTAAAAGAAGAATACTCAAAAAAATGTTCTCAAGATGCTTTAATTCTTAAACGGTTCAAGTCATTTTCAAGAAATATTTTTGACGATTTTCCACAAAATGAAATAGTAAAAAGAAAGTTCATGAGAAGCAAGAACCTCGAAGAGTTTGAGGAATATCTAGACTTTTTTTGTAAATAACTGCCCACGAAGAAAGTTAATAATTGAACCTAGGAAAAGGCCAAAAAAGTAAAGCAATCCTTTTTTCCCAGAAAAAGAAAGGATAAAAAGTCCCACAGAAATTGGGAAAGCTAATTTGAATAAAAAGTGTGACTCTTTATCATCATCAAACCTCAGTTTGGAAATGAACCAATCGTTTATAAAAAAGAGAATCTGCAATAAAGAGAACCTTCTTTTGACAGTATTAGGTCTAACACTAAGTAATAAAAACCAAAAAAAACCCATGAAATAAAAGGATTGATCAAAAATAGAAACTCTAAAGAGTACAAGACCAAAGAAGCTCATCAAAAACAAAATTAAAGTCATTAAATCAAAAAAGGTAAAAACTTTTTTCAACTCTTTACCCCACAAAAAAAGACCTCGCTAGAGGTCTTTTTTATTTTGAGTTTATTTATTCAAATTGTTTCAAATTTAGAATTACTTGGCAATTCCAACTGATTTTGTTTCCCGAGTTACCGTGATTTTAATTGTTCCAGGATAGGACATTTCTTCTTCAATTTTCTTTGCAATATCTCTAGAAAGCATGACAGTCTCTTCATCAGAAATTTGGTCATTTTCAACAAAGACTCTCACTTCTCTTCCACCAGAAATTGCATAACTTCTAGAAACACCCTTAAAGCTATTAACGATCTCTTCAATATCAGACAACCTGGATACGTAGGACTCCATCATCGCTTTCCTAGCTCCTGGCCTCGCCCCAGAAAGAGCATCTGAAGCCGCAACTAAATGAGCTAAAAGAGACTCAGGCTTTTCATCGTCATGATGGGCCCTTATCGCATGTACAATATCTGGAGACTCGCCATATTTTTTAGCAAAATCCGCTCCAATAACAGCATGGGATCCTTCTGCCGAAGCATCAAGGACCTTACCGATATCATGAAGAAGAGCTGCTCTACGAGCCTGTTTAACATTAAGGCCCATTTCAGAAGCCATAGCTCCACAAATAAAAGCTGCTTCTAAAGCATGCTTGTATTGGTTTTGAGTATATGAAGTCCTCCAATTCAAAGCCCCAACCAATTTTAAAATTTCAGGGTGGATACCGTGAACACCAATTTCCATTTGAGCTTTTTCACCTAAATCTCTTAATTGTTTTTCCATTTCAAGTTTAGATTTATCATGAAACTCTTCAATTTTAGCAGGGTGAATTCTTCCATCAGCAATAAGTTTGAGAATAGTTTGTCTAGCAACTTCTCTTCTGACGACATTAAAAGAGGATATTACAACAACTTCTGGAGTATCATCAATGATAAGGTCCACACCACAAATTTGCTCAAAAGCCCTAATATTTCTTCCCTCTCGACCAATAAGCCTTCCTTTTACATCATCTGAAGGTAGCTCTACAGAGCTAATTGTTCTTTCAGCAACATGCTCTCCCGCAAACCTTTGAATTGAAATGCCAATAATTCTCTTTGATTTTTCCTCAGCTTGCTCTTTCGTCTCTTCTTCAAGTCTTCTCAACTCTTTCGCAAAATCTATTTTTACTTCATCCCTCATGGTATTTAAAAGGAGGTCCTTTGCCTCATCTTTAGTCATACCACTGACTTCACTCAATTTATCTGCCAATTTTTGTTGATTTTTTTTGTAGCTATCAATTTCTTCTAAAACGCTTTTCTTAAGGTTTCCAACTTCCAATTCTTTTTCTTTAAAAGAGCTAATATCCTTCTCATGGTTTTCAATTTTTTGCTCTAACGAAATTTCTTTTTTAGCAATTGATTTCTCTTGAACTTGGATTTCTTGTTTCTTTTTATTAACCTCACTTTCAAGCTTACTCATTTCTTCTTTTGTAATTTCTTTAGCTTCCTTTCGAGCTTTATACTTTATTTCTTGGGCATTTTTCTTAGCCTTCTCGACAATATCATCAGCCCTTAGTTGATTTTCCTCTTTTGCTATTTTTTCTTTTCTCAAAAATATTAAAAAAATAGTCCCAGATCCTAAAAGGATCCCTAGTACGCCTACTACAATAGGCAAGATGAATTCCATATTCATATTTACTCCCAAATTCCCTAAACTAACTTTCCCCTGGAATATAAATCTTTTCGTCAGTAACGACATAGTCTACAAACACGTCATTAGACTCCATGGGCAACCCCTCAAAAACTTGCTCGGAGAAACAAACACCAATTTTTAAACCAGAAAAGTTTTCCAAATATTTGTCGTAAAAGCCTTTTCCACGACCTAATCTAGACCCATTCTCTCCAAATGCTAAACCTGGAACTATAATAAGTTTTGGATGTACAACTAGATTCCCTGGGGGTGGGGTCAGAACAGGCGCACCAAAGGAGTTAGTCAAAACTAAATCATCCGTATCCGCCTTATAAAAGAGCATATTTCCAGATCTATCACAGCCTGGAAAAGCCATCAGTCCTTTAAGCACTTCTTCTAAACAGATAAGCCAATTTGGCTCATCCTTTAATGGTGCGAAGCCACCAAAAAAGAAGCTCTCCTCTTTAGGAGGAATAACTTTATCAAGAGTCGAGTCTCCACTAAAAAGCCTATGGAGGTTACTTGAAACCAACTCACTCTTTCTAACCAATTCCCTTTCTTCAATTTGAGAGAGAATAGATCTGACTCTTACCCGCAAATCCTTCTTGGAAGAGCGCTTTTGGTCCCCAAACATTTTACATCTTCTCTTAGAGATCTAGGAGGAAGGAGGAGAGATAGTCTCAACCAAGCTTAACGCATCACAAGCTTTTTTATTAAGTTGTTGGATATTACTCTTATACTCTTTTTCAACGGCTATATTTTTTTTCGCAAAATGCAAAGCAAGAAGAACGCTAAGCTCTCCCTGACTAAGCTGTGGAAAATCATTTTTTAAGTTATTAGCCTCATTGTTCACACACTCAACAACTTCTGAAGCGGAAACTGATTGGTCCTCTCCCTCAGGTTTAAACTTAACCTTGAACCCTAAAACCTCAAATTCCAAAACATTTTTACCAGATTTCATCCAGGTTCAAGAATAATTCATAAATTCTAACCCGTCAATTTAAGACATCTCCTCTTGCCCATTATTTAAGAGCGCTTTCAAATAATCATCCAAATCAAAGTGGTTAAGGTCTTCTACGCTCTCCCCAACACCAATAAAAGCAATCGGAACTTTAAGACTTTGTACGATTGAGATCGCACTGCCTCCCTTAGAGGAGCCATCGCACTTAGTAAAAATTAAGCCTGAAACACCCAAAGCCTTATGAAACTCCTCAGCCTGACGTAAAGCATTTTGCCCAGTAATCGCATCAAGAACCAAAAGGGTTTGGTGTGGAGCAGCGGAGTCTAACTTCTTCAAAACATCACCAGATTTTTTCAACTCATCCATGAGGTTTCCTTTTGTATGAAGGCGACCCGCTGTATCCAAAATACAATAATCTGCTTTTAAATTGATCGCTTTTTCTAAAGCCTGGTAGCCGACACCACTTGGCGCGCTACCTTCTTTGGCCCTTACCATTTCAACTTCTGCTCGATCGCACCAAACTTGTAATTGATCAACCGCAGCAGCTCTAAACGTATCGCATGCACCAACGACAACCTTAGCACCTTGATTCTTCAATTTCGTCGCCAACTTTCCTATGGTAGTTGTTTTACCGGCTCCGTTAACGCCCACAACCATAATTACCTTAGGTTTATTTTCTGTTGAATTGACCTCAAACGAAGCTAAGGAACCATCAAGGTTCTTTTGAATTGGTTCCATTTTATTTTTTAAAAACTCATGCAAAAAGCTTTTCAACTCCCTAACACCAAAGCCTTCACTACCACATTTATCCTGAAGTGTTTCTATCAACTCAGAAACGGTCGCAGTTCCAATATCCGCTCCGTAAAGGATTTCTTCTATTTCCTCAAGTGAGTCATCATTCAGCTGATTACCAGAAAAAACACTTTCCAGTTTGCCCCAAACCTCAGCCCTCGAACGCTCGAGACCTCTTTTTAACCTTTGGCCCCAAGAAACCTTTGGCGTGTCCTTAACTTCAGCTGATTTAACAATCTTTTCTTCTTTTAAATCCTGGTCCGCCTTATTATCTTCTTCTCCTACTTCTTCTCTTACGCCTTGCTCAAGCTTCCCAATATCTTTACCTTCACCAGAGTCTATTTTAGATGATACGTCTTCACTTGAGTCTCTTTTTAAGCCGCTTGGCGCCTCTTCTTTTCCAACAAAGTGAGTCATTGAGGACAAAAAAACGTACAATATTGATAGAACCCCTAAGACATCACCAATATTGGCTTCCGCAGAAAAACCTAAAACCGTGTACACAGACTGTATAATACTAACTAGAGCTTCCATTTTTGTTCCCTTTCATATTGAATTTTTGGGACAACTAACATACTTATCACTTCTAGCAAAGAGGTGACCAAATGCATAATTTTCTCAAAAAAAAATTTGAATTTCTCCAAGCCATTAGGAGCTTTTTCGTTGAAAGTGGCTTTACAGATGTCCTCGCTCCCCCGATGGTCTCACACCCCGGTATAGAACCTCACATCCACCCTTTCAGGGTCTCCCCCACTCTTAATAACTCTCAAAATCAGGGCCAAGACTTTTTTCTACAATCATCTCCAGAGTTTTTTATGAAAGAGTTACTTTCCCAGGGTTTGGAAAAGATTTTCACTCTTTCTCACTCCTTTAGAGATGAACCNAGNTCATCGATTCATAGNAACCAATTTATTATGCTTGAGTGGTACNGATCCGGNTCCCATTACACTGATATAATGGACGANTGCATNAANCTTTGGATTCACTTAAACGAAANGTTTTTGGGTAAGNCCCCAAATAAAAANNTTCACAAAATGACAATAGCCGAAGTTTTTAAAAAATTCCTCGATATTAATATTTTAGACCTACTGAACACCAAAGATCTAAAAAAAGTTATCAANGAATCATTTCCAGATATACCTATCCCAAAAGGGAATGACGAAAATAAGATGACTTGGGACGATTACTTTTTCCTCCTCTTTCTCAATAAGATTGAGCCCAACCTAAAACAGTATCCCTTTCTCATACTCTACGAATTTCCTCATCATCTCTCTGCCTTGTCGACTTTAAAAGCCGATGACAATAGGGTTTGTGAGAGGTTTGAGGTTTATATTGAAGGAGTAGAGCTAGCAAATTGCTTCAATGAACTTTGTGACCTTGAAACTCAAAAAAAGAGAGCAAAAAAAGACCTCCAACTTAAAAAAGATCTTTATAATTATTCTCTCCCACTTCCGAAGACACTATTTAGATCTTTGGAAAATGGTTTACCTAGGTCTTCAGGCATCGCACTAGGAGTAGAAAGGTTATTTTCTATTATCTCGAAAGAAAAAAATCCTTTTTTAGACACTGATCGAGTCTTTTAAAGCTAACGACTCAACTGAAAATTGAAAACTTTATGCATCTTAATAATTACTTCTGATTTGATATGTTGCTCAGGAACATTCTTTGCCCAATTTTTATGAATCTTGGCGTTTGAATTTTTCCTTAATTTATTTCTCCATATACGAGGGTATTTTTTGGCCAAATAACTAGAAAACAAAGCATACCAATCATAAAGATCATCATTTTCAACAGGGAAGCTATCAAAGACTTCAAGAGACCTTTCTACAAGTACTTTTTTTAAAGTATAAAAGTTAGATTTCCTTAAAGCTGACTTCTTTATATCTTGTGCTAAAAAGTAGTTGGCATAATGCAAACTAAACTTAAGAACCTTAGGGTTAATTGGGAATGACTTTCTTTCTAAATTTGTGTAACGATCCTCCAAAACAATTCCTCGATAAACACCCTCCCTTGTTCCACCCTGAGACATAACATTAAGCCACCTCCTATCCTCTTTTAAATTAGACTTCATTTGCCTCGTTACTCTCGTTACTTCTCTAATAAAAGCCAAATCATATTTCTGCTTCTGTCTTCTTGTAAGCTTCTTGCTATATGACTTGCTCTTTCTTTTTCTTAAAAGTTCTACACTCCTAGCATCTTTTTTAACTTCAGGAATTTTTGGCATCCTAATGCCTGACTCTTCTACTCCTAATATTCTTTCTGTTCTTTTTTTTCCTAAGAACTTCTTGAAGTATGGACGTAATTTTTCTCCGTAGTTAGAAAAAGTATCAGAAATATTCGCAGTAGAAACATCGCAAAAGGCCAAAAGGGTAACAACAATTAGTAAATTTCTCATTAGAAAGCCCTCAAACAATAAAAAGGAGTTATTGCTACATTATATCCTCATTTTTAATTAAATCATTATTTCAATAAGTTACAAAGTGAGCACAGAAAAAACTGAAAATTAATTAAGTTAAACTGTCTACTTTTAATAAAAAAAAGTTTGAAAGCTTTTGATTTCAAAAAATTTATCCTTTGTATTTATAATTATTTCTCGCAAAATAACGATAATAAAGGACATGAAGTTTATTTATTTATTAATAAGACTTTTATTTTTTGCAATACTTGCTGGTTGCCTTCCAGATAGTATTACGAAATTTGATGAAGATCCTCCTTCTGACCCTTATGCTGTTCCTCCATCCTATACGACCGATATACCTACAGGTATTACGTATGATAAAAATGGCCCCCACAAGCTAAAAAGGTTTATTGCGTCTCAGTCTAATCAAAATGATGAAGAAAATGCAGAAGACTTATCTTTTTCATTAAAACTCTACTCAACTTCATCAACCAAACCATTTACTGAAGAAAGTGAAATGACATTTTCTATATCATCAAACTCAGGCAGCAGTTTGCCTACAGGTTTAACCTTCAATACAAAAACAGGTGAAGTTAGTGGACAACCGACTTCATTTCTTAAACTTACTACATTTACTGTCTTAGGTACCCATGCCTCAGGACAAACATTTAATACATCTTTTGAAATGTCTGTAACTACAAAAATTGATACACTTACCTACAAACAAAAAGTTGGTAAAAAAATTCTTCTTGAACTAAGTTCAATTGTAAATATAGACAATAAATACTACCTCTACAACGACGATGGTTTATTTAGCTCATACCATCCAATCAATGACTCTGATTATAAAACTATTATTAACCAAAATGGGTATAAAGCCGATGTTTCATCTGGCTCTATTGATGATGTCTACAATACCGTCGTTGCCGTAGTACAAGGGGAAGATGCTCTTTTCAAAGCTGGAGATTTTATTGATATAGGAAGTAATTACTTCGGGAAAAAGAACAAAATTGAAAAGGTAATTCACTTTTACAATAATTCAGATTCAACTTTAGATCTTTCACCATTACTAGATCCCTCACTCCTCGTAGATAATACGACAGATGAGACTGTAGATTATTCTGTGAATCCTCCGCTCACCACAAGCAACTATGGCGTTAATTTTAACCCTGCGAATGGGGAAGCATCAAAAGACTCCACACCAGACTTTTTGCCGACTCAATTTAGCTTTACTGTCAGAAATCAAAATGGAGAGACTCAATCGACCTCAATATGGATTACTTTCTTTAATAGTTCACCAAAAGTGGTGAATACTCTAAACTACAACATCAGTAAGGATGATGTCTTCAAAATTACTCTTGAGAATAGCTCAAATTTTACAGAAGGCGGAAGTCTTTCAACAAGCAAGCTAGGAACAAAAGCAACAATAATTTCTAAAAAGTTTGAAACTATACAACTAAAAGTTACTGAATCCACTACAGATTCATCATTTGAAATGGGAACCGAAGTTGATAACTCAAGTGACTATATTTGGCCTGAAACTAAGATATCCACTAGTCAAAGAATTTTTTCTGTTGATTCGAGCATCGACATTTACCCAGATAATAGCTCAGACCTATCAGGTTTTTCTATTTCCCCTTCCTTACCATCAAGTTTAACATGGGATGCTACTAGTGGTCGTATATACGGAATACCAACATCAACAATCAAAGATGCGAATTTTACAATAAAAGCTAAAAACCTTTTAGGAAAAGAAATTTCTACAACCCTTGCTTTAAGTATTATAGACCCACCAATTGGTTTGTCATATTCTCGAGATGCGATTATCACCATCTCAGAAAATGATGCCACTATAGATAAAAAAGATCATATCGTTTCCTCTGGAGGAGCCAAAGGTATTGTTAAAAGCAAGGTTATCTCCACTCTCTCAAAATCTTTTCTACTTGTAAAAGTTTTGGAAGGTGAATTTAAAGAGAATGAGCAATTAGACAATGACTATAACTATAACAAACCTGTTGCTACAATAAGTTCGGTTGAGTACTACAATGCTGCTTTTCAATTAGATTCTCCTCTGGATAATACCGCTGACGGCTCATTAATATTAAATGGACATGATGAATCAACTGCTGACCATATCGCTGAAATAGTCCATGTAGACCCAACGACAGATAAAGCTGGTGTATATGTAAGAATTGTAAAAGGTAATTTTGCAGGAAATAGCTCTTATAGTCTTAATGATACCAACAAAACATCTATTACTATTACTGATATTACATCAGATAACCTTATTATTGGGATTCCAAGTAATGCCATAAGCTCTTATTTTACAGGTGCTTATGTAACAGTTGGATCGACCTCTGATGGTGCTCATAAAGCAAGTGGTGTCGTTAATTATAGTCAGGATTCATCAATCTCAATAAATGTTTTAAATGGAGATATGACTACTGACCACTTTATAGTGAGGGATATTACATTCGAAAACACAACAGACGCTCACAATATTACAAGTATTAATACAGATCACATTTATAATGCATATGTAGGGGAATCGTTCCGATTAGTTCCAACCCTAAATAAAGGTAACGATACCACACTGACTTATTCCATTGAACCAGAGTTACCCTCTGGTTTATCAATGAATGCTTCTACAGGAGTCATTGATGGTATTCCAGTAAATGGTATTGATAGAACAAAATTTACGGTTACGACCTATAATGATTCGGGAGACACTACCCATGACTTCCATTTAAAAGTCAACGAACAATTTAAGTTAAAAATAAACTTTTCCAATAGCTCTTTATCAAATGCAATACTTCATAAAGAGGGGCAAGGTCACAATAGAACTGATTGCAGAGTAACACTAGATCAAATGAATAATGACCCCTCTACAGATACCAAAGATATTTTGTGTTACGTGGACATAGGTGAAAGTGATCTTCAACAAAATGGACTTTCCTTTAAATTGGAATCTTCTGGGCTATGTCCTTTCGTTGAGCACTTGCCTTTTGGCTTTTTTAAAAAGAAATACACACCATCAAGTAATACACCCATATACCAAGCCGTTGGCAATTATACCGATGATACTTGTAAGCAACTCTACAATAATGGCATCGACATTCCAGAGTATTCAACAAACTCAGGTACAGGTGACTCTACAGGAGATTTTGGTACAAGTTACACTTCATGGTCTGAAGCCTGCATCAATGATTGCGATGATGGAAAAATTAGGATCACAAGAGTAAGTTATCAAAAAAGCGCAGATCAAAAGTGTTTTGAAGATAAAGATAAAGATGGTTTTTACGATCTACAAAATGGAAATATAGATGAAATAGCAACCGATGCCACAACAGATTCACTCTGTACTGCAAAAAGTACTGGATCTACAACATATTCATGGAATTATGTATGCGAAATAGCTACGCTTGATGCAAACGATGCAACTTATGATCAAACCTGCACAGGACAAAAAATAAAATGTATGTCGGGTCCCCTTTCAAAATTAACAGAACTTACTTCTGAAGATATAAATAATAGACTTGGAGTTGTTTCAGCAACAAACTCAAGTCTTACATTCAATTACGATGCCCCTGCTAATATAAGCGATGCAGACCTGAGTAGCGATCTCAATATCTACTTGGCTAACTTTACCAAAAATAATCAATGTAAAAAAGTATTAGAGAATGGCTCTTCTAGTAATTATATCTATAATGATGCTAGTTGGGATACTATTACAAAAGAAAGCTTAGCGTCTGATGCGACTGCAGGTAAATTTAATGAGTCAAATCCATTTTACACTTATAATTGCCTTAGTAACACAGGTGAAATAAAAGCCAGAATAAGGCTGCTTGTAAGAGAATGGAACAGGCCATTTACATCTAATAGCTTTATTGATCTCATTGATCCAGATTCGACATTAGCAGATAACAATATGGACTCAACTGATGATATTGATGGAAGCTATATAGGAACTACTTGGAATCAATTTCATGACTTTGATGATTCAAGCGCAGGCTATGACTCTGGGCCAGCAAACTCAGACTGTACACCAGATGCCCTCACAAAATATAAGCTTTAAATTACTTTTCCAACCAAATCAAATTCAGAAGAATCAGTAATTTTGACTTTAACGATCTTTCCAACTGCTAAAGGAAATGAAGATGTATCATTAATTATAACTTTTCCATCAACATCTGGTGCTTGGCCTATATGCCTACCCTGCAAAAGTAATTCTGTTTCATCATGAGTTCCTTCTATTAGAACGTCGATTTCCTTACCAAAAAAGCCATTATTTAAAGACTCTGAAATCTCTTCCTGAGCGTCAAATAGTTCATCAAATCGACGTTCAATAACCTCAGGGGAGACCTTAGGCCTAAGCCTATAAGCAGGAGTGCCTTCTTCATCAGAATAACGGAAAATTCCTAGATGATTGAATCTAGCCTTTTTAACGCCCTCAACAAGAGCTTGAAAGTCATCTTCAGATTCGCCAGGAAACCCAACTATAATTGAAGTTCTTAATACTATATGAGGAATTTTAGACCTTAATTTTTCAATTCTTGAAAGAATTTCTTCACCAGTTATTTTTCTATTCATCCTTTTTAAAACCTGAGTACTAAAATGTTGAACAGGCATATCTAAATAGGGGCAGACCTTTTTTGATTTGGAAATAAAGTCTATAACTTCATCAGTTAATTCGTCAGGATAAAAGTAAAAAAGCCTAATCCATTGAATTCCTTCAACACTTTCTAAGCCTCTTAATAGCTCTAAAAGGTTGTCTTCATCCTTTAAATCGACTCCATAATCTGATAAGTCCTGAGAAATAAGATTAAGTTCTTTTACTCCGTTCATAGCTAAGTTTTTAGCTTCTTTCACAAGAGAATCAACAGATCTAGACCTCAAACGTCCTCTTATGGTTGGAATGATACAAAACGTACAGTTTCTGTTACAACCTTCTGAGATTTTTAACCATGCAGTATAAAAAGGTGAAGTATTTATCCTAGGGTCAAACTCAGTATGTATAAACTTTGGGATCTCAACAAATGACTTTTTATCAAGAGCTCCATCATCAAAGGCTTTCAAAAGATGAACAATCTTATGGTACTCCCCAGTACCAATAAAAAGATCAACCTCTGGAATACCTTCAACAAGTTGATCAGAGTACCTCTGGGCCATACACCCAGATACAACAAGAGCACGACATCGACCCACTTCTGGATTTTTAAAGTCGGCCAGATCCAAGATTGTATCAATAGATTCTTTTTTCGAAGCTTCAATAAAAGAGCATGTATTCACAATGATAACTGTAGCCAAAGCTGGGTCTTGTACTATTTCAAAGCCTTCAAGCCCTAAATGCCCTAGCATGACTTGAGAGTCTACCAGATTTTTTGAACACCCTAATGACGTAAAGTGGACTGTCTTATTCTGGAAAATATCTTTTGCTTTTAAACTTTTTTCTAATTGCACTATACCCACCATAATGTGATTGGAATCTACTTTTTTGATTGATTAGTAATATAAAATGCAAGATCTGGGAAGGAGTTGGAAAAACTTATCCTAATTTGATAACCAACAGCTGTAAACTACTGAAATCACGCTAATTGCTATATGGGAAACAATTAACTAAGATAAATAAAAAATATTTTTTAGACCCTTATCACAAGGATTTAAGTGATGAAAGGCTATATACCTCTTTTATCCCTTCTTCTTTCCCTAATAAGTTGTAGCCATGTACCTTTTTGGAAAGATGAAACCAAAAAACCTGCCCAAGTAGTAAAACCTGACCTTGAAAAAAGGCCATCCGTAGAAAAAATCATAGAGAGGTACAAACAAATAGAATCTGTAGAAAAGAATTTTGCAGACACTTCCCGTTGTACCAAAATAAAAAAAATATCTCGCCCCCTTCCAAAAATACCATACAAACATTTTTTTTTAATGAAAGAGTGGAGATGGTGCGACCAGACAAAAGAGGGTTTTGAAAAAGATTATAAATCCCTTCTCCCTCTAACTCCAGGGTGGTTAAAAAGAGACTTCTTAAACAAAAGCTTATCAAAAGCAAGTTCTTTGGGTTTAAAAACCTTAGAGATATCTCTAATAAAAAAGCTTATCAAAATATCTAAACAAAAAAGTGAAAAATTAAAATTAATTAACAGAGCATTAAAATTAGAGCCTGAAAATAAAAATTTTATCTCACTTCGTCTCAATGTTGCACCAAGGTTTAATAAAAAAATCACCAATTTAAATGCTTATAGAGTCGGAAGAGACTTTGAAAGAGAAAGACAATTTAAAAAATCCAGAGAAATATACAATAAAATAATTAAGGCTAAAAATAGTTCCATTGAAATGAAAATAAAAGCATGGAAAAGAGTAAAGGCAAGTTATAAAAATCAAAGGAATGAAAAAAAATATATCAGTAAAATAAAAGAAATGAGCCGTTTTCTAAAAAGAAGGATCAAAGGTTCATCTGATAAAGCTCTTATTGAAAAAGAGTGGTGGAAAAATGAAATAATGTATGCAAGGGCCATTTGGACCATTCATGACAGAAAAAAGGCCATTAAAATATTAAAAAACCTTTTAATTAAAAAGAACATCCCCCCAAACCAAAAATCTTATGCACTTTTTTTACTCTCCAGTATTGAAGTCGAAAAGAAAGATTATAAGAAATCTTTAAATTACCTATTAAAAGCAAATAAAGTTAAAAAAATAAAAGAAGACTTAAAAAACAAAATCATATGGTCTATAGGTTGGAATTACTTCCTCCTTAATCAATTTGAAAAAAGTGCAAATTACTTTAAAAAAGAAAAGGAAAAAGTTAATAGTTATTACCTCAAGCTAAAGCTTTCTTTTTGGGAAAGCATCTCTTATGAAAAGTTAGGACTACTCAAAAAGGCAGAGAAAGCCTGGCTCGACTTATACAAAGAAGCTCCGTTCACTTATTATGGTGTTGTTTCTCAGCTCAAGCTGAACAAACCGTTTATACCTATTTCCCGAATTCAAAAGAAAAATTCTTACAACATAAAAAATATAGATCCCATTTTTTATTTTATAAAAAAAACAAATCACACTAAGCATGCTAAGACTTACTTAAAAAGCAAAGTAAGAAAAATTAAAGCCATCAAAGAGCTAAAGGAACTTATTCCCTTTTTCAACTCTATTGGCTGGCATCAAGGGATTTTTCATAAATTTTACTCTATTGACCCTAAGACAAGAGCGCCTCATACTGAAGATTTTTTTCACAACCTTTTCCCAACTCCATTTGAAGACTCAATTAATAAAGTCTCTAAAAAATACAATATAGAACCCGAAATTATATATTCTATTACAAGGCAAGAATCTGCTTTTGAGCTTTATAGTAGGAGCCACGCTGAGGCATATGGTCCAATGCAAATCACTCCAGAAAATGCAAAAC
This sequence comes from Halobacteriovoraceae bacterium, assembly GCA_002715375.1. Taxonomy (GTDB): domain Bacteria; phylum Bdellovibrionota; class Bacteriovoracia; order Bacteriovoracales; family Bacteriovoracaceae; genus UBA7317. The sequence continues at coordinate 5,713 of PAZA01000021.1, read as the reverse complement.
GGTTGGCAAGAAGATATAAAATACCTTATAAAAAGGCAAAAGACCTCTTCAAACCCCAAATCAACTTTGCTCTAGGTAGCGCCTTAATTAAAGGTCTTCAAGAAAAATTCAACCAACAGTTTATATTTTATATCGCCGCTTATAATGCAAACAATGCGTCTGTCAAAAGATGGACAGAAGAAAGGTATGACGGAGACGTTTTTAAGTTTATAGAGCTAATTCCTTACAATGAAACAAAAAACTATGTAATGCTTGTTCTAAGAAATTATATTAATTATAAAAGGGTGACCAACAAAAAGCCTTTTTATTTTCCAAGAGATATTCTCTAAAAAAATGTTATACCTTCATCTTGAATAATTGCTATTTTGAAATCTGAGTATTTTCAGGCACTTTAAAAACAAATCTGCTTTTAGCAAACGCTAAAGATTCTTCGATTTTTGAGAAGGTCATCTTAACAATCCGTTTATCTGTATAATGAAGATCAATATAACTGACATTTCTAAACTTAGGTACTGCTTCATTTTCCTTAAAGTTCAAAATAGATTTTTTAATACCAATTTCCGACATAACACTTTTTGAAAAGTTAACTTCATAAAGGTTTTTTTTATTTTTTACTTTATAGAATTCATTGTCTTTAAGGCCAGCTTTCAGAACATCAAAAAACTTTGAAATAACCATTTTCCCTGTTTTCTTTATTAATACTTCTCCAGGCTCCCCATCAATAAAAGGCGCATTATAATACCACGTTGTTTGGGGGTTTGAGACAAATATCGTTTTATCAGGGGATGTTACTTCAAAGCGTACTCTTCCTGGATAGAAATACTCAATATACCCCTTTGTAACCTTTTCTTTCCCTGAAAGTGAACTCTTATAGGATTGTTTAAAGTAAGCTTTAAATGTATTGGGAATAAAGTCTCTTCCCTTTAAAGGCTTTTTATTTGCAAAACAATTACTTCCAAAAAAAGCAAAAAATATTATAAAAAATTTAGCAGAAAAATCCATAACCAGTATTAATCCTTATTGAAGTTGAATCGACATTGTTTTTGAAATTCCTGGCTCCTGCATAGTCACACCATAAAGACGATCATTAAGTTCCATAGTTTTCTTATTATGTGTAATTAAAATAAACTGAGACTCTGAACTCATATCTCTTAACAAATCATTAAAACGTCCCACATTTGCATCATCTAAAGGAGCATCAACCTCATCTAACAAACAAAATGGCGATGGCTTAACAAGAAAAATTGAGAAAATTAAGCTTACTGCAGTTAGCGCTTTCTCTCCACCAGACATTAAATTTATATTCTGCATTTTCTTGCCTGGAGGTCTGGCAATAATATCAATTCCTGCATCTGGATCGTCAAAGCCTCCTGTAATTTTGAGACTACTCTCTCCTCCTCCAAAAATAATAGGAAATACTTTTTCGAACCTCTCATTGACCTCTACGAAGGCTTCTTTAAATCTCTCTTTGGACTTTTTATCAATTTGAGCTATCGCTGCCTCTAAATCTACTAACGATCTATTTAGTTCATCTTCCTGGTCTTTTAAAAAGTCGAACCTAATTTTTTGGTGATTATAATCTTCTATAGCCTGCCAATTAATTTCCCCAAGAGCGTTGTATTGAGACTTATAATTTTTAAACTTAACCTGCCAATCTTTTACTTCTTGAGGAAATCTTTTTTGAAATTCAAATGATTCTTTCTCAATTTGAACCTCTGTCCCATCCTCAAGAGTTTCAACAAAAAGGTCTTCTAAAGTATTTAGCTCTTCATAATCTTCTTCAATTAAATTTAAAAAGCGACCCACAGATTCTCTAAGGTCTATTTTATATTTTTCAAAAATATTTTTTACGATCTCTTCTTCTTCTAAAAGAAACCTCTCGCTCTTTGTTTCAAACTCTAAAATATCTTTTTCCAATTTATTAATTCTCAAAGACATGCTTTTAACTAGCTTTCCCTTTTCCTCCATTTCTAGGAGTAAATCAGCTAACTCATCTTTAAAATTTCCGAGTAGCTCTTCCTTATCTGAAAGCTCTTCAGCTTTTTCTTTATTTTCCACAGTCAAAGTTTTAGTTTCTTCCTCAAGGGATTCAATTATTTCTTGGCTTTCCTCAAAGGAGCTCTCATAACTCTGTATTCTTTCCTTGTAGGTATCAATCTGCTCAATTAAATCCTCACTCTGATCTTTAAATGCTTTAAGTTTCTCTTCGAAAGAGTCAACCTCAATCTTTTTCCTTAAAAAATCTTCTTTGTGGGCTTCATAACTTTTTCTCTCAACTTGGACCTCTTGCTCAAGCTCTTCAAACTTTACTTTATAAGTTTCAATTTTTTCCTCAAGCTCTTCTTTTTCAACCCTTATAGTTTCTTCACCTTCAATGTATCCTAATTTTTCTTGAGAAAAATCCTGTTTTCTCTCCTTAAGAACATTTAATCGGGAAGAATTAAAGCTATGATTTTCTAACTTAATCTCCAGACCAGACTTTTGTATCCTATACTCCTCCCTTACCTTTTGCTTTTTTTCAGATAGAGACTTTTGTTGTTCTCTTCTTTCATTCAAATTATGTTCTATTTTACCTAGGGCTTCTTCTGCGCTATTAAATTTTTGCCTCGATAAAATTAAACTTTCCTCTAAATTCTTTATCTTATTATTTTGCTCCAAAAGATTTGAAGTATCACTAAGGTTACAATTTATTATTTTTCCTCCGTCGAATTTTTTAATAAGAATCTTTCCATCGACAGATACAATCCTTTTAAAGTTAAGTGTCTTTAAAGTTTCACAAAAATCACTTGGGTTTAATGAGTCTACTAAATAAAACCCTGACATAGTACCTTTAAGCTTTGTCTTCAAATTTTCGGGAATAGAGATGACATCAAATAGACTTTTTACGGAATTATAACCAGCAAGTTTAAGCCTTTCTAAAACTTCTTGTTCAAATTCATCACTACTTGCGCTAGAGTCTTCGAGACTCGACATAAAAATGTCTAAAGTTTTCTCATGATTTTCTTTCTGCCAATCACAAAACTCTTGAGTTTCACCATTTTTCGAAATTACTGTATCAAGAAAGTCATTTAGTAGTACTTGAACACCTTTTTCGTATTTCTCTTGACAATCAACAAAATTCCCAAAAAGTTGGTAGTGATCTTTATTCTCATTTAAAAAATCACTAGTTCCAGACTCTGACCCCTCAATTGAATCTCTTAAATCTTCCAATGACTTTAGCATTGTCTCTTCTTGAATAACTTTATTACTTGCTTGGTTGAAAACCCTTTTCGACTCTTTAAACTTATCTTCTAAATCATCTATCTCTTTTATCGACTCAACTTCTTGGCTTTCTAGAAGCTGAAGTTCCTCCTTCCGACCCTGAACTTCTTTTCTTTCTTCTACTACCTCAGTTGAGAACCCTAAATAGCGCTTTTCTACCTCTTCAACTTCCTTATTAATATCGTCTAAGTTTTTTGATAGTTCCTCTATTTTAGAGGTGTTTTTAAATAATTTTTGATCAGTCAAAAGTAACCTTTGAGTCTCATCTGACAAAGAACTCTCAAGCACCTTTAAGTCTTCTTCTTTTTCTTCAAGACCCTCCATTAAAGCAGAAAGTCTCTCCTCTTCCTCCTCAAAATCTATATCTTGTTCTCCAATTGACTCTAACTCTTCTAACTTTAATTCAATCTCTTCTTTTTTCTTTATCCTCTTTTCTAACTCAGACTCAGACAATTTCTTTTCTCTTTCAAATCTTTCTACCAAACTTTCCTTTTCTTCTTTTAACTTTATCAAACCTTGTAGCTTACTTTCATTTGAAGCTAATTCTTTTGAATAAAAGTTAAACTCATCTTGAAGAAGTTCAACTTTTTCAACATTCTCCTCCTTCAATAGCTTCTTTTCTTCTAGATAAATCTCTAAAATATCCTTCTCTTTTAGTTTTTCTGTGACTTCTATTTTTTTCTCAGAAACCGAGTTTTTTCCATCTTTATATCTTTTCAAAAGATCAAAAACTTTGTGAGAGTTCGTTATTAGCTCACCTTTTTTAATTTTTTCTTTTAGGCTCCTTGCCTTCTCTGCTTTCTCAGACTGCGACTTTAGAGATTTTAAGTTTTTTTCAATTTCATTTTTTAAATCGCTTAACCGAGACATATTCGCTTGGGTTTGATCAATTTTCCTCAATGATTCTCTTTTTCTTATCTTAAACTTGGTAATTCCAGCCACCTCTTCAATCATCATGCGCCTTTCTTCAGGCTTCGCTTGAACTAGGCGGTTAATTTCTCCTTGAGCTATAATAGAATAAGATTTTGAACCAGCTCCAGTGTCCATGAAAACTTCTTGAATATCTTTTAGCCTACTAGGTAAATCATTTATCCGGTACTCTGACTCTCCATTCCTGTAGAGTTTTCGTGTCAGTTGAATTTCTGAAGGACTACTAACTTTTTGACCTATGTGAATATGTTTCTTGGTATCATTATCTAAAACAAGGGAAACCTCTGCCCAAGAACCAGGGTTATACTTAGATGAACCAGCGAAAATAACATCTTTCATGCTATTTCCCCTTAGGTGCTTTGCTGACTGCTCTCCCATTACCCAAAATAGTGCATCCACGATATTTGACTTCCCACAACCATTGGGTCCTACAATCCCTGTTATCCCTTCATCAAAATGAATTGTGGTTCTATCTTTAAAAGATTTAAATCCTTGAATAACCAGTCTTTTGAGTTTCACCTAACTTTTCCTCGATTAAAATTAAGGGTATGCAGTTTAAACTGAAAGTCTCCCACAGCGTACACTTTGTGGCAAAATTTTTGCCTATCAAAATAATTAAGAAAGATTTACTGAATGTTTGGAAAAGTAATGAAATGGTCGGAGCGAGAGGATTCGAACCTCCGACCCCCTGCTCCCAAAGCAGATGCGCTACCAAGCTGCGCTACGCTCCGACAAAAACGCCTTTAAGTAAAAGCTAAACCTGTATAATTAATTTCATACATTTTGGCAAACTCTTTCCTTAAAGAATTCTAACGCATGACAACAGGCCTTCGCACGATGAGAGTTTTCTCTTTTCCAATTTGGCTTTTCAGCTAAAGTAAACAACTTTTCAGCGTGTTTTTCTTCTAAAGCCTCTCCATGATCAGAAGGAATAAAGACCGGATCATAACCAAATCCCCCGCTTCCGGTTACTTCCTCTGCTATATGGCCAGTTAATTTCCCCTCAAAGAAAAATACCTCTTTTGGGCCCAGATAAAAGCATAGAACACAAGTAAATGCAGCCTGCCTATCTTCAAAGTCTTGCCCTTTCAACTTTTCAAGAAGAAGTTTCACTCTATCATTATCAGAAAGCCCCTCGCCTCCAAACCTTGCAGAATATATACCTAGTTCATCTGGTAAACTTAAAACATCTAAACCTGAATCATCGCTCATAGTTGGATTCTTATATAGCTCATAATAAGCTTTTGCTTTTAAATAAGCATTTTCTGTGTAACTGCCACCAGTTTCTTCAACCTCCAAACCTTCCTCGGCTTTTACAATTGAAAAAATTGAATCTTTTTCACCCAATAACTCCTTAAATTCTTCTAATTTATGGGTATTGCCCGAAGCCAAAAGTATTTCCATTACGACAAAACCTTTTCTTGCTCTTCAAAGACCCTTTTCAAAGCCTTTTCAGCACAATCGACTAAAGCTCCTAACTGCTCCTTAGAAAAAGGAACTCCCTCAGCAGTTCCTTGAATTT
>PAZA01000020.1 GCA_002715375.1 Halobacteriovoraceae bacterium | reverse complement strand
GGGACCAGAGAAAGATTCAACGGAGTTGGAGAATTTAGATTATAGTTGCTTTGTTCCAAGTACAACTAGTGGTTACTACAGTTCAAATGGAAAATTTATTAAAAGTAGTACCGAAAATGATAACCTTTCAATTGGGTCTCAATCTGGAAAGGTAGACATTTTCGGCTGTAATTAGTTTAAAGCTGAATACCATAGAGTTGGAAATCAAGGCCTTCAATTTCATGGCGGCAAAAAGTAATTTGATTACTTGGCCTTAGTGAAATAAGAGTGTTCCCGCGGATATATTTATAACTCCCATAATCAAATATGATATCAAGCCATTGTTTTCCTTCGTTGCAACCTTCACCTGAGCTTTTGATAACACTTTGTGTAGATTTAAATTGAAAGTCTTCATCCAGATTCACTAGAACTTGATAGTGACAGGTAATGTCTTTTTTCCAGTATTTTGCATCAATTAAGGCCTGATCTAGCTTTCTATTTATAACTAATTTTTCAATTTTTAGAGGTGTTTTAAGTCCGAAATAAGGTGCTACCATATTCTGGCCACAAAGATATTCTTTTTTACTATTGTAAAAGAGATAAGGGTCTTCTAAGAATTCGCTGTGAGCAAAGGTTGTATGAAAAAGAGTAAGAAAAGCTAAAATCAATAACTTCATGTAAATCTCCTAAAAAAAAGTCAAAAACATGATGAATTGAAGCTATCAAAGAGTCAACCGATCATTTTTTAAATATCATTAAATTTTACGAATCTATTTTTAAAAAAGATAGGTTTAAGATTCCAGTTAAGGCCTGATTTTAAGGAGGTTAGGACGATCATGCTGCTTTGTTGAATTTTCTTATAGCTCCATTTATTTATAAGGTAAATTAAGGAATAAACAAAAAAAATTACATCGTTTTTTATAATCTTTGTCCTAAGTTTTTATAGATAATTTTTTTATAATGATATTTTATTCTTGTCCGACAAAGGGGGTGAATTAATAATCTTCTAAAATTGGGATAAATATGAAAAAGGTTTTACTATTAATACTTTTAAGTTTGATCATTTTTTCTACAACGAGTTGTTCATCCTCTAGAAAATGTATAACAAAGCATTGTCACAAGAAGGTATTTTTATTTTAATTAAGGATATGTTTCGAGTTTTAAATTAAAGGACCTAAGTTCTTAGTCCAAATCTTCTTATAGCTTTCAGAGACCTATATTAAATGGTATATCTATTTTATGAATTTTTTTTCTATTAGTTTATTTTTTTTATGAATACGAAAGAGGAAATAATGAAAAAGATAACGATCCTAACGGCCAGCCAAGGAAAAAATGCTGAATTAGGACAAAAAATTAAAGAAGTTGCTGAAAAAAACTTTAAGTGTGAACTTATAGATTTAGTCGAGTTGAACCTTCCTTTGTATTCAGAGGATAAGGAAGAGAAGGGAATTCCTGAAAAAGCACAAGATCTTTCTGATTCTCTTTCTGAATCTGAAGGACTGGTCTTTATTGCACCTGAATATAATGGGAGTGTTCCTCCAAGTTTAAATAATGCGATTTGTTGGATTAGTCGTTCAGGAAAAAACTGGAGGGAAGCCTTTAATGGTAAAACCACACTCATTGCAACTCATAGTGGGGGTGGGGGACACCATGTTTTAATGGCCATGCGCCAACAGCTTTCATTTTTAGGGGCTAATGTTTTGGGAAGGCAATTATTAACAAATTATAACAAAGAATTAAATATTGATTCTTTAAACCAATGTCTGGCACAGATGCAATAGATTACTTATAAAGGATTATCTTTGAAAAGTGAGTTTTTTGACGTTGTAATCGTAGGAGCTGGCCTTTCTGGAATTGGTGCCGGTTGCCACCTCAAGGATAAATGCCCTGAGCATACCTTTGTCATTTTAGAAGGAAGGGATAATATTGGTGGTACATGGGATTTGTTTCGTTATCCAGGGATTCGTTCAGATAGTGATATGTATACACTTTCTTATAGTTTTAAGCCTTGGGATTCAGAGGAACTTATTCCTTCCGGTGAAACGATACTAAATTATATATTAGAAGCTTCCAAAGAAAATAAAATTGAAAATCATATCCGCACCAATCATAAAATTCTAAAAGCGGAATGGGAAGATAAGGATAATCTATGGAAGGTGACGGTAGAAAATCATACAACCTTTTATTGTAAATTTCTTTATATGTGTAGTGGCTACTACCGCTACGATAAAGGTTATGAACCAACTTTTAAAGGAAGTGAATTTTTTAGAGGTCCTCTTATTCATGCCCAAAATTGGCCAAAAGATCTTGATATTCAAGGGAAAAATATTGTTGTGATTGGTTCAGGAGCAACGGCGGTGACTCTTGTCCCAGAACTATCGAGGAAGGCCAAAAAAGTGACGATGATTCAGCGTTCACCTACTTATATTGCTTCTTGGCCAGGAGAAGATTGGTTCGCTAATATTCTTAGAAAATTTTTTCCCGCAAGATTTGTTTCTTTTATTATGAAGGCCAAATATAATATTTTTCAGCAATTTATTTATTACTTTGCTCAAAAAACTCCAGACAAAGCAAAAAGCTTTCTTTTAAACAGATTAAGGAAAGAAGTTGGGCCTGATATTGATGTTGAGAAACATTTTGTGCCAAATTATAAGCCTTGGGATCAGAGGCTTTGCCTTGCTAAAGATGGAGACTTTTTTAAAGTTTTAAAAGAAGGAAAAGCCTCTATTGTAACTGATCTTATCGATTCTTTTTATGAAAATGGAATTCAATTAAAGTCTGGAGAAAAAATTCAAGCTGATATTATAGTTAAGGCCACAGGACTTGAGCTTTTACCTCTTGGAGGAATAGAGCTTTATGTAAACGGTAAACAAATTGACTATTCTAAAAGCTATACTTACAAGGGTGCAGGAATTTCGAATGTGCCCAATTTTTTAAGTGTTTTTGGTTATATCAATGCCTCCTGGACCTTGAGAGCTGACCTCATTTCAAAATATCTTTGCCGACTACTAAATTATCTTAAATCCAAAGGGTTTAAAAAATGTACCCCAAAATTAGGTGAAGTTGACTCTGTTTCAAAGCCTTTTATAGATGGGTTTACTCCAGGCTTTTTTAAAAGATCGATCCATCTTTTTCCGAAGCAAGGTCTAAAAAAACCGTGGATTAATCCTCAGAATTATAAAATGGATAAAGAAATGTTTCTTAATGATTCTTTAGAGGATGATGTGATGGGTTTTGATTGAGAACTTCACTATTTTTCCCTTCTTACCTCAATCAAAAATAAAGCTTCCGTTTAAAAAAATCTCATAGACAATATAAATAATAATTAATAACTAAAAATTAATATTTATATGGAACGATAAAAATGAATAATAATTCAGAGTTTTTCGATCAGATACTTCCCTTTGAAATCATTAAAAGTGAGATTAAAAGGGCCATTTTTTTGGCCTTTTCTTTTTTAATTTTAACTCTCATTATTTTTTTTAGTTCAAATTTTTTTCCTGAGAAACTTCCTCCTCGCTTTTTCGATTATGTTGGTGGACTTGAGCTAAGAATCCTTTTTATAGGACTTCTCTCTTTTTTTACGATTTATGAATTTTTTCAAACTTGGCTTCTTAAACAGTATTTGAAAAATAAAAAAGTAATTCCAGAGGTGTATCGATATATAAGTGCCATTATTGAAATAAGCTTTCCAACATTTTCAATTTTTGTGATTTCAAAAGTTATTGATATTCCTGTTTATGGTCTTCATCTACCTCAAGTTTTCCTCTATTTTATTTTTATTCTGCTTTCTTGCTTGAGGTTAAGCGCGAATCTTTGTCTTTTTACATCTTTAATAGCGGTCATTGAATTTGGAATTCTTTCCAGATTTCTTTTGAGGAGCTCTATTGAAATGGATGTCGCACCAATTTTTAAAAATATTGGAATCATAGCAATCAAAAATATTTTTCTTGTTCTTGGAGGATTAATCGCTGCCTTTGTCACAATACAAATTAAAAAACAGCTTAAAAAAAGCTTGATTGCTATGAAAGAAAAGGATCAAGTCCTTCATATATTCGGACAGCATGTTTCTCCTAAAGTCGTTAACAAACTTCTTGATCAACCTAAAGAATTTAAAAGTGAATTAAAAAATGTGTGTGTTCTTTTTCTTGATATTAGAAATTTTACAAAGTTTAGTGAAAATAAAAATCCAGAAGAGGTTGTTAATTACTTAAATTATATATACTCCCCAATGATTGATATCATTAATGAACATAATGGACTGATTAATAAATTTTTAGGTGATGGCCTTATGGCCATATTTGGAGCACCATTAGAGGATATCGATCATGCCAAAAATGCTGTTTTAGCTTCAAAAAAAATTGTTGAAAAGGTAAATGAAATGGAGGAAAAAAATCTTATTCCTCCTACGAAAATTGGTATTGGTCTTCATGAAGGTCAAGTTCTAACAGGCAATATAGGTTCTTCTAGGAGAAAAGAATATACAGTTATTGGTGAAGTCGTAAATCTGGCTTCTCGAATTGAAACACTCAATAAAAAATTCAATTCTAATATCTTGATTTCTGAAAAAGTTAATAATCTTCTTGAGAATGAAAAAGGACAGTCTTTAGGTAAAATTGAAATTGAAGGTCTCCGACAAAAAATGGAAGTTTTTAAAATTCAATAAAAAGAATTAAATTGATTCCTTGGATTAGTTACCATTGCTTTTAAGTCACCTATATTAAGGCCAATAATCCTCTTTAAATTTTAAATTTCATTTGTAGATTTTTTCTGTTTAGTACCGATAAGTTATAAAAAGGAGAAGTCTTATGAGTTTTTCATTTAAAAATATTTTTTTTATTTTATTACTATTTAACTTTTCAGCTTTTTCAGCTTTTTCAGCTTTTTCAGCTCCTATTAATAAAAAAACAAAAGAGTCATTAGAAAAGGCTTTTAATAAGTATCTTAAAAAAGAAATATCCCGAATAAAACCATTTCTAAAAGGAGATCTTAAAGAAATTAATAAGAGAAATTTAAAAAATGCCTCTAATGACAGGGCCTTTTACGATAATCTTATTTTTTCTATTTATGAATCTAATAGATGGTTTCTTTTGAAAAGCTTTGGAATGGACAGAGACTTTACGGCCATTCATGAGGGTTGCCGTGAATTTATGTACAATAATCCAGAATACAGCTCCAAGTTAAAAAAGAGTCCTCGTTATAAAGCTTTTTCTTATGCTGATTATTTAAAAGGTAAAACTTTTGGATGCCTTTATCATAAAAATTCAAAAGGTCGTATGAAGTACAGAAAGCTTGTTCGTCAATCTAAAGAAGTTATCCTTTTTATTCTAAGAGACCAAAAGATATTAAAAAGCTTAAAAGAGGCCAATAGAAGTATAAGCCGTGATCTTAGTGGGAAAAAGACATCTTTCCACTTGATGGATTTATTTATCCCTAATGCTCAAGCAGGTATTAAAAAGACATTTCATAAGGGTATATGTGCTGTAGGTATTGTCCCTCTTTGGATGGCCACTCTGCCAGTTCTTCTAACTCTAGACTATAGTATCTTGCTCCCCTTTACTATTAATAACCTTTCTAAGGGAAAAGAAGGAAAATTAAAAACAGGTGGTGCTCTTTCTGGGGATTATACCCTTGAAAAAGCTTACGAAGCTTGTGTTGAAGGTGGGCCTCAGTAAAAATGGATTATAAAATGAAATATTGGGGCATCTTTTCAATAGGTGCCCTTTTTTTTTATTCTTTATTTAGATTCTTTTAAAATAGCCAGGCTTGTTTCGGGTTTTTTAGGATCCCATCCCTTTGGTGGGTTTTCTTTTACTTTGATTCGGATAGCGCGAAGTCCATGAACTCCCTGAAGATCCTCTAATAGGACATCTTGGGAATCATCTTCAATGAAACCAAGATTCTCCAAATAAGTGATGAACTCTCTATACATTTGATATTCGCTTTCTTGAGAGTAAACAACTGCTATATAACCAGGTTGAGTAAGCCTTTCTTCAGTTCCATGAATGGAAGCTTTGTCAATTCTCTTTTTTACAATTTCGTATCGGGCATTGTACGCTCCATCAACATTAAAATGCTTTTCTTCCATTTGAAAACTGATATTGATAGGTGTTGTGTGGACTAAAAGTAAATGGGCCGTATCAAGAGGCGTTTTAAGAGTAGGCTTTAGCTCCTTCATCAGCCAGGTCACTCCGCACATGCTCATCAGTTGCCATAAATAAAGATTTCTTAAATCCAAAGCACTGCAGGCACCAGATTCTAAAAGAGAATCACCGACATAGATATTGTGTTCTAACCCATCTGTTTTAAACTTTTCAAAGTAGTGTGGAATCATTTTCTGGGCCAGTTCTTGTTGGCGATCAAAGTAAGCCCCTATTGTGTCATTAATAATTGTAACGGATTCATCATAGTTTTTTCTAACTTCGTAAACGACACCAACTTCAGAATTCAGCTTCTTTTTATAAACTTTCACTTTATCTTTTATTTCTTCACTTAAAAGAGAAAGCTCTTCAAAAGCTGCTTCCACAGAATGTTTTAAAAACATATAGATTCTTGTTTCATCACCAGACTTTAAGCCCTTTGAAATCGTTTTTAAATGGCCTTCAATTCTAAAACTCAACTCATTAAAAACAGGCCTTGGGTGGGACTTGGCTGCGATATTTAAAACATCCCAAGCAAGTTTCAATTGATGAGTTAAATCAGCTTGGATTGATTCATTTCTTTTTGTTGAGGACCCACGAATATCCGATACACCAAAAAGTGGGACGACATTTTTAAAGACAACGGGTTCTGGGCTTGGATTTTCATCGTTCTCAATCTGCTTTAAGTAATTTCTGGCCATTTCTTGAAAGCGCCATTCAACAGAGGGGTGGATGGCGGTACAAGTTTGTTTTATAATCGCCATCATTCTTTCATGTTCACTTTCAAGGACATGATTAATTGCTGTAGAAACGAGTCCTCCAATTTTATCAAGTTTCGGAACAACATAAAAATCAAAGGCGTGAGGTCTAGGTGAACCAAATTCTAAAATTCCTATGACTTCTTCTTGAAAAATTAAAGGAATGACCATAAGGCTATTGAGACCATTTTTTATCATTTTTTTAAATGTGCTTTTACTATTTAAGGAATTAATTATTTGAGATTTTTTTAGGGCTTCTTTATAGAGGTCATCTTCTTTCAAGCTCGATGGATCTACTTCTTTATCGAACCTCAAGCTATTTAAAAATGGTTGCCAACGGGCCCTTTTACTCTCAGATTCAAAGGGTGTCAGGATAATTCCTATTTCAAGATCATTTATCCCCATGACTTCTCTGATACCATTTTGAAACCCAATTAAATCATTTTTACGCCTTAATATATTTCTATTTGTTAGGCTCCCTTGAAATTCGGCCATTTGATGCCAATAGGTAACTTCTTCGGCGTAAACAAAGCAAGATCCATTAAACATAAAGTTACTTGTATCGACTACAGAACTTATATGGTCTGGATTAAATGGATTAATTAGTATTTTTTCAATATCTTTTTGAGTTAATTGAGGTAATTCTCCATCACAGGCCATCTTAACAGACCATGAATTTGAGCTATAAATTTCGTTATCGTAACGAAGGGTAAAGTAGCGTTTTGGAGAACCTTTCTCAGGTTCATAAACCATTAAGCTTTTAAGGCTATCTCCTCTTGGTATAGGCCAGTTACTTAAATCAAGTTTTTCTCCGTAAAGTCTATAGATGAGAATAAGTTGAACAGCCGCATTTCTAAAATGAGTCATCTCTTCATCAGTATCTGGTAAAAGTGGATAGAGCTTTTCAAAGGCTTCAGTGTTCCAAAGACGTTCAAATTTAGGAGTTACGAGGGCCACCATCCCATGAGGGTTTGTCATTTGATCTAGTGGGTATTTTATTGAAACGAGCATTTCTAGGAAATCTTGATGTTTTTTAAAAATACTGGGATCTTCATGCTCACCATGAAGTTCCGTTCTTTTTTCCCATTCTCCTAAAATAGTTTTTTGTATATTGTTAAGTGTTTCAAACCGGCTTGTATCGATTTTTTTCCAAGCTTCTACAAGGTAACTAATATCCGTCCAGCACTTAAAGTAGCTGACTTCCTGGGGCATGTAGAGGTCATCAAATACATTTTTATTATTTTGGGACATTTATTCTCCAAAAAAACAAACGATACTTTGACCTGTTTTTATCGACCATATTGAATAATAATTTAAATTTCTTAAATAAATTTTATTATATTTTTATATATGATTTGGATTGAAAAAATAAATAGTGCTGTTGATAAGATACGGTCAATAACACTTTTCCAATTAAACATTAATTTTTTTATTGGTTTAAATTGGAGAATAAGACCTAGAAGTGACCAAATTAACATACACTCAAAAATTAAAACCAAAGAAATCTTTAACTTTGTTTCAAGGATAAGGTTTTGAGGTAAAAATTGAGTAAAAAAGCTTAAAATAAAAAGAAGAACTTTTGGATTAAGCATGTTACATAAAAATCCTTCTTTTAAAGAATCCTTTAAACTTACTCTTTTAATGGTTGATTTAGAGTTTGGTTCATTAATATGTTCTTTAGAGCCCTTCCAAATTTTCAAAGCCAAGAAGAATAAATATAGTGCTCCACAAAAACTTACGGTATCTTTTAAGACAGGGTTTTGAGTAATGATATAAGAGAATCCAAAAATGACAAAGCAGGTGTGGATTGTAAAACCTAGCGTGATTCCTAGCGATGTTGCCAAACCTGATTTAAATCCATGTTGACCATTTTTTATGACCAGAATAAAGTCAGGTCCAGGGCTCATCATGGCCAAAAACATAATGACGACTAAAGACCAATATTCATAAATAAATTCAATCATAAAATGCCTTTAACATTTTTTGGTGCTAGTTGACTAAAGAACTCGGTTAAAGGAAGTCAAGGTTATTAAAATTTTCATTCCGGTTTGTTTTTACTAAAAATAATTTTCAACGTAAAATTAATCCATGAAAAAATTAAGGAAGCTTTTTTTCATACTGATTCTGTTATCAGGCTCAAACACTTTTGCTGCGAAAACTAGCAAACTAAGTCCATTTGAGCTATGGAAACAAAACTTTATTGATAGATCTTCAAAAAAAGGTTTATCTAAAAGCTTTCTTATAAAACAGCTAAAAAATATCAAGTATCAACCTTCTATTATAGATAAAGACCGAAATCAGGTAACTTCTAGCACAAAAATAAACTATCCTACATGGATTAAAAAATGGATTGGCCACAAACCGACGAGGATACAAAAAGGAAAAGCTAATTTAAAAAAGTATGATGCTATTCTTACTGATATTGAAAAACGCTATGGTGTTGATAAAGAGATTATTGTTTCCCTTTGGGGGGTTGAAACTCTTTATGGAAAAATTATGGGGAAATATAAAATTATTGAATCATTAACGACTCTTGCTTTTGATAAGAGAAGAAGAGCCTTTTTTGAAAATGAGTTATTGTCAGCTTTAATTATTATTAAAGAGGGTCATATTAAGAAAAAAGACTTTTTAGGTAGCTGGGCTGGGGCCATGGGACAGTGCCAATTTATGCCTTCAAGCTTTTTAAAATATGCTCAAGATTACGATGGGGACGGGAAAAAGGATATTTGGACAAACAAAAAGGATATTTTTGCTTCGATCGCTAATTTTCTCAAAAAAGCCGATTGGAAAAAGAATAAATCGATCGGTCTCCTTGTTAATAAAAAAGGCGTTAAAAAAAGGTTTGAAATTCAAGAAAGGCGGTCTCCCTCTAATTACAATAAATTAGGTGTTAGGCTTTTGAATGGAAGACTTTTAAAGGGAAAATGGAAAAGAAGAGCCGCGGTCATAAGCCATAAAAATTCACCTTTAATATTGAGAGGCTCTAATTACGAAACAATTATGAAGTGGAATAGGTCAAGTCTGTTTGCCGCTCTAAATATTATGCTAATGGATGCTTTTAAGTAAAATGAGGATAATGATCAAACTTACTTTTGTATTTATGATATATCTTTCTTTCTTCTCAAAAACCATTCTTGGTGCAGTCCGTCCTGTAAGTTTAAACCTTGAAAAACTGCCAACTAAATCGAATAACTCTGATAAATCTAAATTTAAAAATTTGGGAATGTCTTATACCCTTATGGATTTACAAACGGGAATGATTGTCGATTCCAAACTACCCTCAGAGCCTAGAAGTTTGGCATCTGTATCAAAATTACTAACTTTTTACTTTGCTTTAGATGTATTGGGGCCTAAAGATCATTTTAAAACAGAAGTTTACAAAGAGGGCCGGATTGTAAATGGGGTCCTTCAAGGAAACCTTTATTTAAAAGGCTATGGTGCTCCTTATTTCACCGCCAACCATATACTTTCTCTTATTCATCAAATTAAGGGGCATGGGATAAAAAAGGTCCAGGGGGAGTTTTTTTATGATGATTTAGAGCAGTTTTCTTATCCCAGAATTTCTGAAATTGGTTTAGAAGATCAAGCTGATAACCCCTCACTAGGAGCTCTAAATGTTGAGTTTAATAGATTTAAGGTCTGGACAAAGCTAAATGTGGCCTTGCCTCCACTTAATTACTTTGTTGTAAAATCTGAACGTGCCCCTAGGGGGGGGCCAAGGTTTAAATTTGATATCGGGAAAAAGGGAAATGAAGTTTGGAAAAAAAATTCAACCGTTCGGATGAGAAGTCTTGAAGATCTTCCGAGCAAAAATTCAAACCTTTTTACATCTTCTTTTTTTCATTATTTAGCTGAAATTCATGGGTTAAAATTAAATCAACCCAAAGGAAAGAAGGTTCCTGCTAATGCTAAACTTTTAGGATATCATGAGGGTCTTCCTTTAATAAGATTAGCATCATTAGGGCTTGAATACTCAAATAATCTCATTGCAGAGATGGCCATGCTAAAAGCGGTTAAAAAGTTAACTGGTGAAAAAAGATCTTTAGAAGAATCAGCTTTTTTTATGCATGAATGGTTTAAAAAATCCTTTCCAAAAATTAATTGGGGAGGGTCTTTGTTTACTAACGCTTCAGGTTTAACCGTTGATAATAAAATGGGTCCTAAAAATATGGTCGACCTTCTCTTTATGTTGAAGGATAAAAAGTTTAATCAGCGGTCTTTTTGGTCCCTTTTATCAATAAATGGCCATAGCGGAGGCCTTTCAAGGAGGCTTCGCCGTCCTGAATTTGCCTTTAGAGTTTATGGAAAAACCGGTTCTTTGTATTATGTTAATAATTTGGCCGGTTATTTATTAGGCAAGTCCGGCAAAAAGTATGCTTTCGCCCTATTTAACTCCCACGATAAAAAGAGGCAATTGCTTAGTCGCCTGGATGACGTAAAGGGAAGAGTTCTTCGAAGAGGAAGTGGGTACTGGAAAAGAAAAAGCCTTAGGAAAATGGACAAGAAGTTAGAGGAGTGGCTAAAAAAATTTTAGATTTATTAAAGAGAGGCCCTTTTTAAATGATGATTTTCTACTCTTTAGGTAATTTACATAAATTACCTCAATACAATAAACTATCGGAAGAAGCTAAAGTTGCTCTTAAGGTCGTTGGATCAGTACTTCCCTTTAGAGTGAATAACTATGTTACAGAAAATCTAATCAATTGGGATTCTTTTCAGGATGACCCAATTTATAAATTAACCTTTGTTGATAAGGAGATGTTATCTGAAAGTCAGTTTCGGAAAATGAAATCTATAATTGAAGACCCTCACAGTAATCAAAGGGACATCAATGAAACAGCTAATAGTATAAGACGGGAACTTAACCCCCACCCTTCAGGTCAGTTGACGACTAATATACCTTCTTTTGAGGGCGAGACTGTTCCTGGAGTTCAGCACAAATATAGGGAAACTGTTTTAATCTTCCCTTCACAGGCGCAGCAATGTCATAGCTATTGCACTTTCTGTTTTCGTTGGGCCCAATTTGTGGGAGATCCAGAGTTAAAGTTTTCTACTAACAGGGAAAGATTGTTTTTAGATTATATATCATCACACAAGGAAGTTAGTGATGTACTTATAACAGGGGGAGACCCCATGATTATGCAGGTGAAAAGTCTATCCCAATATATCCTTCCTTTTTTAGAAAAAGGGATGGAGCACATAAAAAATATTCGGATTGGTTCTAAGTCTTTAACCTATTGGCCTTATAGGTTTACTCGTGACAAGGACTCTGAAGAAGTCCTCTCACTTTTTAGAATGGTTAAAGAGAGAGGGAAACACCTCTCTTTCATGGCACACATTAATCACCCACAAGAGATGGAAACAAAAGAATTTGAAGAAGCAGTTTCCAAAATTTTAGAGACTGGAGCTGTTATAAGGACACAATCCCCTTTGATCCGTGGGATAAATGATAAAGGTGAAATATGGAGTGATATGTGGAAAAAGCAAGTTAACTTAGGCATGATTCCTTACTACATGTTTGTTGAAAGAGATACTGGACCTAAACATTACTTTGAACTACCTCTTGTGGAAGCTCTTAAGATTTATCAAGAGGCAATTAGAGGAGTCTCTGGTCTTGCAAGAACAGCCAGAGGACCATCAATGTCCGCTTATCCTGGAAAAGTTTGTGTAGATGGAATCGTTGAAATACAGGGCAAAAAGGTCTTTGCATTAAGCCTGCTTCAAGCACGTTCTCCCGAGCTTGTAAAAAAGCCTTTCTTTGCTGAGTACGATCGTGACGCAAAATGGCTCACCGATCTACGACCCGCCTTTGCAGATCGATTCCCTTTCGAGTAGACCGGTAAGCGTATTTTTGTGCTTTGCGTTTTTGGATTACTTGCGGTTAACCTTTACTGCGCAGGGACCTTTTCTTCCTTCACCGATTTCAAATTCAACAGTGTCTCCCTCAGCAATAGGTCCATTCTCAATTCCTGTGGCATGAACAAAAAGATCTTTCTCACCATTGTCTGGTTTGATAAAACCAAAACCTTTCTCTTCGTTAAAAAATTTTACTGTGCCAGTTTCCATAATTCTTCCTTCTTTCTTCTAGATTTATTCTGTCATTCGAGTTTCAAAGTAGTAAAACTCTAGAGGAATTTATATAAACCTTGGAGGCTAATAGCAATAATTTTTAGACATTTTCTTAAAATACTGTCCATTTTAATCAATTTAAGGACGACTTGACCCCAAAATGGGCAAAAATGAAGTGTTTTTTCTTCTCTAGGATCATTATCTGGTCAAAAAATTACTTATTAAAAGATTCTAAAATTTTTTTTAAGAGGCTTTCTTTGATTATTTCAACCTTATCATCAGCTCTTTTTTTCTGATGCAAGTAGAGCTCATTCCACTTATTTAGGGCCTTTTGAGACAAGGTTTGCTTGTTTTTTAATCTTCTCTCAAGGTGCTCTTTTTTGTAGCTTAGGTAGCTTTCTAATTCGAAAAAAGAGAGGAAAAGGAGCCAAGGTATCGTTATTGTCAGAGTCAAATTTCTAAGAATTCTAGTTATGCATTCTAGCTTTTCTAGGCTCTCTTTTTTAAGCATGGTAAATTCCGATAAAGTTTGGTCACATTATAGGCTTTTGATAAAAGCGCATATTTCTTGGACATTATTTTTGATTCTTTGAATAAAGTCTTCGTAGCTTATTTCAGAAGCATTGTAGAAAATTAATTCTGAAGCTCTCTCAGCGTTCATAATGTCTGCAAATGGGTTCTTCACTTTTTTTGCAATCTGGTTTTTTTGTAGCTGGTTATTGAATTGGGCAATTTTCTCTTGAGATGTTGAGACTTCCATCTGTATCCCAACATAATAGGTACAGGAATCTGGAGTTGGTCCTATAGGAAACAGCGCCAGTCTGTTCCAAAATACGTCACCATTTTTCTTGTGATTCAGTATGTCAAAATAACAACACTCGGAGTTATCAAGGGCCTTACGAATGTTTTTCACCGTTGTTGGGTCAGTTTTAGGCCCTTGAAGAAAACGGCAATTTTTCCCAAGAATATCTTCTCGGGTATAGCCGGTGAGCTCCAAAAAGGAGTTATTAACAAATATAAGAGGTTGCTCATCCAGGGTAAAGTCGGCAACAACAAATGATATGGGGAAGTATTCACCACATGAGCTAAGAATTGTTTTTAAGTCTTGCATATTTTTATTTAAGCTCCAAAAATTTTTTAAATCTACAGTAAATTATACCCTAGTTCTGTTTTAATGTTTGTTTGTTTCTCTGACAAGCATTTTGAAGTGCTTGGTCAATCTTAGGGAAACTGAAGGTAAAGTTTAGGTCACTTAACTTTTGAGACACAATTTTTTGGCTATCTAGCATAATGGATGACATTTCCCCAAAGGCAACTTTTAAAGCAAGCGGAGGAACAGGAAAAATTACAGGCCTTTTCATTGCTTTACCTAGAGAAAGAGAGAACTCCTTATTTGTAACTGGATAGGGAGAAACTCCGTTAATAACCCCGTCAAAATCTTCTCTTTTAAGAGCTTCGATAAAGAGGTCGCTTAAATCATCTATATGAATCCAGCTCATAACGTGTTGACCGGAGCCAATAGGACCACCTAAGCCAAGGTTAAATATAGGGCAAAGTTTCTTAAGTATCCCTCCCTCTCTTCCAATAACGACTCCTATTCTGACTTTTATGACTCTTTTGGCTTTTGTAATCGATTGTGAAGCTTTTTCCCATTCATCGCATACTTCAGCGAGAAAACCTTCACCTTTCGGCGAATCTTCAGTTAAAGTTTCAGGCTGGTTGACTATATAATGACCAATCGCAGAGGCTGAAATGAAGGAGTCAAGAGGGCTTTCACAATGTTCTTCGATACCTTTAATGAGGTTTTTAGTCCCATGAACTCTCGACTTGAAAATTTTTTCTTTTTGGGTTTTTGACCATCTTTTTTCAGATAAATTCTCTCCCATAAGATTAATGACTGCGTTGATACCTTTGAACGCTTCCTTTGGGGGAAGNTCGCTTTCTGGGTTCCTCCATTCGACAAGAGTTATATTTGGCCCTTCTATCTTGCTTTGATTGCTTTTGTTTCGAGTGAGGATGGTTATCTTATGTCCATCCCGAATTAATTTCGAGCTTAAGTTTTTACCTACAAACCCTGTTGCACCAGTCATCAAAATATTCACAAATCCTCCCTATTTTTTGGATGTTTCCTCTTTTTCCAAAAAGCGTTTCTCAGTACTACTTTATAGCAAGATTTGATTTTAGTCTTTTGAAGGAGAGGGAATTTAAGCTTTTTATTGTTAGACAAAAAATATACAGAAGATGTCTTTTTAATACCTATGCGGCATAAGTAATTGTAATTATAGTGTTTTAATACTTTTATTTATATTATACAAATTTCAATTATTAGCGATCATAGAGTATGCTGTGAGTAATGATAGATCGGAAGGAGAGTTTTATGGGTAAATATAACATTCAAATAGCCTCTAAGTTATCGGGAGTGGGAACTCACACCTTGAGAGCATGGGAAAAGCGTTATGGAGCAGTTGTTCCAACTAGAAATGATTCAGGTAGAAGGCTTTACAGCGATGAAGATATAGAGAAGCTTCGTCTTTTGTCAGAGCTTTGCTCTTTGGGAAGCTCCATCGGGACAATTGCGAAGAACAGTGTTGATGACTTAAAAGGGTTTTTGAAAAAGTTGGGGAAAAGTGATGAACTGGCTTTACCAAAGTTCTCTCTTGATCAAGAAGATAATTCAAAGCAGTCTAAGGAGTCCTTGGAGAGCCTAATTTTTGCAATTAAGCAGTACAAGCTAGATGTAATATCCCATGAAATAGAGAAGTTAAAAATTACTCATTCACCACGTGACTTGGCCATTGACATAATTTCTCCTCTTCTTCATGAAGTGGGCTTAAGAGTCTACAGCGGCTATTTGAGCGTGTCACAACAGCAGGCTCTTTTATCCTTACTTAAGTTTCATATGGGGCACATTCTTTTTAAAAACTATAGCCAAAAGACAAAAAGACCTTACTTAGTAGGTTTAGCGACTCCGGAGACTGATTATTCGGAGTTTGGAATTCTTTTGTATGGCCTCCTTTGTTGCCACTATGGGGTTAACTTTTTATATATGGGGCCTAATATGCCTTCTGAAGGAATTCTGGAAATTTCAAAATCTGTTGAAGCTAATATTATACTTATTTGTGCAGGTAGCTTTATATCCCCAAGTAAAGAAAGCTTCCTTAATATCTTTTTAGACAAAGTTTTAAAGGGAGTAAATAAAGATCAAAAATTATGGCTTGGAGGAGCCGCTCGTTTTAATCTCGCCAAATTTCAAAAGAGTAAAAACTTTAGCTTTGTTCCTGATTTACAGCATCTAGATGGATACCTTAAGGAATTAATTTAATTATGGACTACTTCTTCTTTTATGGAACTCTTTTGGATCCAGATGTTTTTTCCACTGTCCTTCTAAAGCGTCAAAGTGAGTTATTCGAGTTTGACTTAACCGTGAAAGGTTTTTGCTGTTTTAAAGTTGATGGAGAGGATTTCCCTGTTCTTCTTCCTAGTCCCAATTCTGAGGCAAAAGGAAAAGTTTTTAAAATTCCTCCTAACCTCATAAAGAGGCTTCACTTCTTTGAGGATGTCGGCTTTGATTTTGATATAAAGTCTTTTAGCTTTCTTCACAATAACCGCGAAATTTACTATTTCGCCCCAACCCCTAAACTCAAGGTCTCAAAGGCTTTTTGGAGCTTTGAAGAGTTTCAAAAAGTAAAAGTTGGATATGTGGAAAGCTGTTTTAAGCTTATGAAAGAGATGACATAAGCTTAATAACCCTTAATTGATGGTTAAATAGGGAATTAAATCAATTTTTTGGGTTAATTTGTAATGTAATGATTGACGTTAAGGGGCTTCTGCACCTAGAATTTGCCTTCATTAGTATTAATAATAACGTTTTAAAAATGTTGAGGTAAAAAATGGCTAAAGCTAAAAAGAAAACAGCGAAAAAAGCAACTAAGAAGGCAGCTAAAAAAAGTGTTAAGAAAAGCAAAGAAATGCTTTTAGTAGCTTCTAAAACAAAAGATGCTCTTAAAGGTAAGGGTTACAATGTTTCCTCTGATGCTCTTAATGCCATGAATGAATATGTTTATTTTCTTGTAGAACAAGCGCAGAAAAAATGTACTGCTAACGGTAGAAAGACTATTCGTTCATACGACATCATGGCTTAATATATTTAGTTTTTAATATAGCTTAAGAGCTTCCTTTAGCGCTTGTTAAGGGAAGCTTAATTGATCTTAGGAAACTTCATCACTTATATTTTTAAATCTATTTTTTTTCCATTTTTGAATTTCATCTTTAATTTTTATAAAAAGCTCATCAATGAGTTGAGAGAGGTCTTCAGAAAAGTTTTCTTCTAAAAAATCTTTTTTTTGTGAAAGCACTTGTAAGGAGCCTTTATAGCGATGACCTTCTTTTGAAAAATGTGCTGTTATTGAGGCATCACTTGGAGACGACTCTTCGACCTCAATGAGATAGTCTCTCAACTTTCTTTGATTTGATTTATTTGGTTCAAATTCTTCAAAGGATACTTTAACGTTATTGGTTGGAAAAGTGTCCGAATAGGAGAGGGTCATTTTTTTGCCTTTTATGATTTCTTACCAATCTAAAATAACTTTACCAGATTGACCTTGATTCATAAGATTGAATCCTTCTTTGAACTTTTCTGAAGGAAAAGTATGTGTGATGATCGAGCTAATATTAAGACCACTTTCGATCATGGCAGACATTTTGTACCATGTCTCATAAATTTCTCTCCCGTATATACCTTTAACCAAAAGGCCTTTGAAGATGACATGAGACCAATCTATTGTCGTGTGATTAGGGAGAAGACCTAAAAGACTTACATTGGCACCATGGCTTAAACTTTTTAGCATGTCATTAAAAGCAACTGGGTTACCACTCATTTCAAGCCCAATTTTCAAGTCGTTTTGAAGGTTGAGCTCCTCAAGAACTTCATGAAGGTTTTGTTTTGTAGGGTTTATAAGAACATCTGCTCCCAGGTTCTTTGCTAAGTTTAAGCGGTAATCATTTATATCAGTAATGATGACTGTTTTCGCTCCGGCATGTTTACAAATAGCTGCTGCCATACAACCGATGGGCCCAGCACCAGTTATAAGAACGTTTTCTCCAACTAAATCGTAAGAAAGTGCTGTGTGTGTTGCATTCCCAAAAGGGTCAAAGATGGAAGCCAATTCATCAGGTATATTATCTGATACTTTGTAAACATTGGACTCTGGAAGAGAGAGGTATTCAGCAAAGGCACCATTTCTTTGAACGCCAACTCCTACAGTATAGGGGCAAAGGTGCTTTTTACCAGCATGACAATTCCTGCAATTATTGCAGACAATATGACCTTCTCCTGAAACACGATCCCCTTCCTTAAAGTGTTTTACATTTGCTCCAACTGACTCAACAACTCCAAAGAATTCGTGTCCAGTTATAAGAGGAACTGGAATAACATTTTGCGCCCATTCGTCCCAATTATAAATATGAAGATCTGTTCCGCAAATAGCAGTTTTTTTTATTTTTATAAGGACATCAAGGGGACCAATATCTGGTATGGGAGCTTCTTCCATCCAGAGTCCCACTTCTCGTCTACTTTTTTTGAGAACTTTCATGGTGTTTGGCATGGAGACCCCCCAACTTTTACGATTATATCACACCTAGTTTTTTTCCGATTTTAATAAAGGCGTCCACTGCCCTCTCTAGATCTTGTTTACTGTGAGCAGCTGAAATTTGCGTTCTAATTCTCGCGAGTCCCTTTGGAACAACAGGGTAGGAGAAGCCCACCACATAAATACCCTCGCTTAGGAGCTCATCGGCCATATTTTTTGCAAGTTCAGCATCTCCTAGCATAATAGGAATTATTGGATGTTCACCAGGCAAGAGTTTAAACCCAGCATCCTCCATTTTGTTCCTAAAGTACGCTGAATTTTCTTTAAGTTTTTTTCGAAGGTCGCTTGTCTCTTCAAGCATTTCTATAACTTTTATTGAAGTTGCTGTAATGACTGGCGCTAGAGTATTGCTAAAAAGATAAGGTCTTGAGCGTTGGCGGAGAAAGTCGATGATTTCTTTTTTTCCACTGACGTACCCACCAGAAGCACCTCCAAGGGCTTTACCTAATGTTCCTGTTATAATATCGACTCGGCCCATGACATTGCAATACTCTGGAGACCCTTTACCTCCATCTCCTAGAAAACCAACTGCATGAGAGTCATCCACCATGACAAGAGCATTGTATTTTTCGGCCAGGTCGCAAATACCTTTAAGGTTTGCAATAAGACCATCCATTGAAAAAACACCATCTGTGGCGATCATTTTAAATCGACAGTTTTTTGCTTCCTTTAATTGGGCTTCCAAGTCTGCAAGATCGTTATTTTTATAACGGAGTCTTTTGGCCTTACAAAGCCTTATGCCATCAATAATGCTAGCATGGTTCAGACTGTCACTTATAATGGCATCTTCACTGCCAAGGAGAGTTTCAAAAAGGCCAGCATTTGCGTCAAAGCAAGAAGAGTAGAGGATAGTGTCTTCCATTTCTAGAAAAGAGGAAATTTTTTCCTCTAATGCCTTATGAATATTCTGTGTTCCGCAAATAAAACGAACAGATGACATTCCAAAACCATAATTTTCCAGGGATTTTTGAGCTTCTGAAACTAAAGTGGGGTGGTTTGATAAGCCTAGATAGTTATTGGCACACAGATTAACGACCTCTTTCCCACCTGAATGAATCTTAGAGCTTTGAGCAGATGTGATCACCCTTTCTTCTTTGTAAAGCCCAGCACTTTTTATTTCCTCAAGCTCTTTTTTAAGGTGCGTAAATATACTGTTTGTCATCTTCATCCCCCTAGAAAACCGTAGATTTTTAGGTATCCTAAAGAGTATTGATTGTAAATTAAGCCGCTGTGTAAGGTGTTGGGCGTTATAAATAATTACTTTGCGGGAGTTTGATAAGGATGGAAAAAGCTTATGGCAAACAACCTCGTATTTTAATTGCAGATGATCTTCAAAAGAATATTCAAGTTATAGGCACCATTCTGAGAAAAGAAGGTTTTCAGATAAATGTAGCTGTTAATGGAAAACAGGCTTTGGATTTAGCCGAAAAAACTGTGCCTGACCTTATTTTGATGGATATCATGATGCCTGGAGGAGATGGCATCGAGACTTGTCGGAAACTAAAAGAGCATAGAATCTTAAAGAAAATACCAATCATTTTTATTTCGGCAAAGAGTGAGCCTAAAGATATTCTTAGAGGGTTTGAAGTAGGGGGAAGCGATTATGTGCTTAAACCATTCAACTCAAATGAACTTCTTGCTAGAGTCAAAAATCATCTTGAAGTTAAATTTTATAGAGAAATGTTAGAAAAGCTAAGCTACGAGAGGCAGGAGCTAATTCATATTTTATGTCACGACCTCTCTAACCCTATCGTTGGTATTTTAGGTGTTCTTGAAATTTTAGAAGAAGTTGACAATTTTGAAGAAGCTAAAAAATATTTTTCTTATTTAGATAAGGGAGCTAAAAATGCTTATGGAATAATCGAGTTGGTTAGAAAACTTGAAAAGCTTGATAAAAGCGACTTTAACTTAGATTTGCAATTGGAAAAGCTTACAGAGCTAATAGATGAATGTGTTGGGATGATATATTTGAAGTCCGAAAAGAAATCTCTTAAAATCATAACCAATATTTCTGAGGAGCATGAAGTTCTTGTAGAGAGAACTTCTTTTATAAATTCAGTTTTAATGAATATTTTGACGAACTCCATAAAGTTTTCAAACCCTGGTGGAACAATAAATATCTCATCTCAAAAAGTTGAAAATCAGATCTTTATCTCTTTTAAAGATGAAGGGATTGGAATGAATCAAAAAACGTTAGAGTCAATCTTTCAAATAGAAAATCTTAAATCTAGAAGAGGGACTGCCGGTGAAACAGGAACAGGATTTGGGATGCCTCTCATAAAAAAATTCCTGGGTAAATACGGAGGCAGTATTTCAATATATTCTTCAGACTCTAAAGAAAAGCATGGAACTGAAGTCGTTATTGGTCTAAAAGCGAGTAAAGTTTAACTGAAGGAATAAAAGATTAAAATTAATCACTAATGAAGATGGAGAGAGTCTTTTGAACTTAAGTCTTCTTCACTCTTTTCTTCTTCACTTGATATAAATATTTTTCTAAGCTCTGTTGGAATACTTGTAGCTTTATATTTTTTTCCATTTGTGAGTCTGATCCAATATCCATCTATTATACTTTCACCCAAAATAATTTTAATGGGTTTGATGCTGACTACATGGTTAATATTAAAGATAATATCCACAAGGTTTGTTTCTAAAGTGTGCTCTTCTTTCGACTGAATAATTTTGAATTTCATAAAAGTCATGAATTTTTGCCTTATTTTCCCAAAAATATGTATTTGATTTTCATTTGATGATTACAATTTTTATCAACTTTAATCAAGAATCAAAAATAAAGTCTATAACATTTTTAAACCTTTTATCATTTTTACTTTCTTAAGTTGTTGAAATTATTGATTTTTTGAGAGTTTGTTCAAGTTTCAATTTTCCTTTCTCATTTGATTTAAGTTTGCGGTGTATAATACCTAAGTAAAAAGCTCTGGTTAATAGAGAGGTGGTGAGAGGTGGTAAACGTTCACAATTTTCTTCGTTTAGGGTCTGTTTTTTTTACTTCCTTTTTTCTCTTTTCCCTTTTTTTTGCTTCTAACTGTTTGGCTTTGGAGACCTTTAAAATTTCCGCAGTTAGATATAGTAAAGCATTTGCTTGCCATAGTGTGATTGGAGATGCTCGAAGAAAGGCCATTAGTTTGTGTAAAAAGAAGGGAGATAAAAAGCTTAATTACGACACTTACGATGTTCCCATTGTATGTGAGTGGGAAGATGTCTCAGGTGGAGATAGAAAAAATCCAAAGTTTAAAGCAACAATTGAAGTAAAGTATGAGTGCCGTGACGAAAACGATTAGTCTTATTTCCTCATACTTTGAGCATAGACAGAGATTTGCTTTTTACCTTGTGAGGATAGGTCCGAAAATTCTAGAAAAAAGTTACGGCTGTCCTTTCCAGGCTTTATCAACCCTTTCGTCTTAAATGAGTTTTGTCCTGGTAAGGTAACAATCGCATTTATTGCTTTTGAAGTATCAATCCCAGAAAAGGAATGGGGAACATAAATACCAGCTCCAGACTCGCTAATATCTGTTACTTGAACGATTTCAACAAAATTGTCTCCAATAATATCCATCCGAATTGGGTTATTTTTATTAGGTATAATTTTGCTATTATTTCCTTTTAGAGATGAAAGTCCACCTTTTCTCCTTTTCTTTATATTAAGGAGCTCTTGAACGCCATTGAGAAGGTCTTCTTGGGAGAAAGGTTTGCTTAAGAGATGGTTTACCCCAAGTGCTCTTACTTTTTCTTCAAAAAGATCAGCATATCCAGACACACAGATTATTTTCATATCAGGAAATTGATCTAAAATAATTTTCATTAAATCGTATCCACTCATCTCCTTCATGCCGATGTCTAGGATACAAAGTTTGATGTCCTTTTTTTCTATTATTGAAGTCGCTTGCTTGGGGTGAACAGTTGTTTCAACCTCCAAGCCACTTTCTTCAAGGTTCATGGACATGATATCAAGAATCTCTGGGTCGTCATCTACAATAAGAATCATAAATAAATTCCTTTAGTCATTCAGTTTGATGTTACCACCATTCAAGGTTTGTTGAAAGTGACGATTCTTTCCCATATTTTGTAAAAAAATATCTTCTTTATCAAAAACGCGAATATTGATGAATTTGCTAAGAGGAAAAGAGAAAAGGTTGCATAATAGTGAGTGGCTTATCAGTTGGAGGCTTCGGGAATTTCGTATGAGTAATCTGCTTTGATAAACACCTCAAAATATTTTTATTATGAAATCCATTTTTTATTGGTGAGACAATCCTTAAATTGAGCAGTCTACCTTTTGAGTCAATTGTTAAGTAGCTCGCAGTGACCCCCCCATAAGAACTAGAGGGAAACTTTTTGGCATCACGATTCCGACAGTTAAGAGCAATGTCTTTTTTGATAAAAAGTTTTCTTACTCGAGAAATATATTGAGAGGTTATATAGTCATTATTTTTCTTGGAGTGTGATTTAACCCTAAGAGCTTTCTCAGCTAAAACTTTATTATTTTTTATATTTTGAAACTTCTGAATATTGCGTTGGTAATGGGCTTTTTTTCTTAGGAATTTTTTTTTAGCTTTTAGAAGGCTTTTAGCTTCTAGTGTGAGGTGGTTAAGAATCTTACTTTTTTTTATATAATGATTCTTAAGAGTTTTAATATATTTTAACTCTTTTCTGAACGCTTCTATTTCTTTTATGCCTGTGGCTTCTTTCGGTATTTTAATTTCGGAGGCTTGGACTTTGAATAGGGATAGAGAAAGGATTAATATGAAAAGAAATTTTAGTTTCACAAAATGCCTTTTGTTAAGTTTCCATTTTTAATACCATGAAACTTGTATATCTAGCTTTCATATTTTTATAAAAAAATTGAGGTTCTATCAAGAGATTTAGGTTTTTTAAAAAATCTAGAGGCTAAGTTCTGGTGATGGAGCTGAGAGTGTTTGATATTGCTCATTTAGAAGCTTTCTCAATTGGTTTTTTTCTTTTTCACCAGGACCATGAATGATACCAATGTATTCATTTTCATTTGCAAGAGAGTACTCTTGAATGTTTTTCTTTTCAACAACTGTCACATAGAGTTTGGGAGGAAAGTCTAGGCTAAGCACAGTCAGGTTCGGTATTGGTAAAGGAGAAGAAAATTTGATATGAGTCTCTGAGACATATTGTAAATTTATATCCCAATTAAGGTGTGCAATACTGTCATTATATTTCCCATTGAGGAAAATCTTTTTTGATCTATTTTCACTTCTTGTTTTAACGGACTTTTCTTTTCTCTCGTAAACTGAGCAGAGGTCCAAAAGTCTTGCAAGGTTGAATGAAGAATCTTTTACGATAAGTCTTGGGTACTCAAGCTCTTGAAGGGCATATGGGTCGCCCGCATAGTCATATATAATGATGAAGGGACTATATCCCTTCATGCTATTAACTCTTTTTATAACATTTTTGATGACCTCAAGATTATTGGCCTTTCGTTTTATCCTCGGTCCCTGACCTTTGTCATCTTTTGCTTTCTCATCATCATAACTTATTGTGATGATATCGGCTTTGGCTTCAGGAACAAGTAAGTGCCTAGAGTCAAGGTGAGCATGTAGAATGAAGTCATAAGGGTAAGCGTCCAGATCTCTATCTTTTTGGTCGATTATGCTGAGTTTGTTGTCAAAAATAAGAACTTTCGTTTTCTTCTTTTCAAAAATAAGTGGTTGTTTGGATTGAACATACTTCTCATACCTTTTTTTCGTAAAAGGTAGCATCACTTTTTCGTATAGGAGTTCCTCACTATTGATCATGGGAGTTAAGGTTTTCACGAAATCCTGATTTTCAGCTGCAGCCTCGTCTAAGTCCCAAATAAACTCCATGTCATATGATTGATCAAAGGAGTAGTGAAGGTCTTCTCTTATGCGTCTTATTGGCTTTAAAAAAACCTTACTATCTTGATTTTCAAACTTTGTGTCTAAAACAACTCGATGCTGTGGCGAGAAGGGAAAGTTTGTTTCGATATGAAGCGTTTCTTTTTCAAGATTACTGACCCTCATAATGGTCTCAACTTTCACATTCTTCTTAAAAGGAACCTTAAAATAATGAGGAGCTTTTATGCGTTCACCAGTAAATTGGGTAAGGAGGCATTTAAGGTAATAACCCAGATTATAAAACTCGGGAGCTTTTCTTTGAATGAAATGGATACCTGAAAGAAGAATTTGGTTTATTAATGCCTTGTTATCTTTGAGGTCCTTTATTAAGGCTATCGTAGGTATCTTTCTAAGAGGATAATGCTTACTTAAAAAAGAACTCATTTTTAAAAGAGCTTTATTTGATTTGCCTGAGAAATCTAGAAGAATAACGTGAGGAAGGAACTTGTAAATGGAGTTTATAGAAGCACTAAGCTTTTCTTCTTCATTAAAGTAATGGTAACAAGACTGAAAATTCAACTCAGGCTTGTTAATTTTACAATAGCTAATGAACTCCTGCAGATACCTAGGATCTTCTCCAAAATAAAGTACTTTTGCACCCCAAGTTTCTTTAGGCATTAAGTTTTCCCCCGAAAAACTATTATGCTTTGCGACACCTAATCTATGTTTACTGCGAAAAGATACCACTGCTCAATACTAAATTAAAACACCATTTTTTTACCATGTGCGCCATTTTCGTTCAAGGTTTATCTAAAAGCCCTATCTTTATTTCACGGATTTTTGGAAAAAACCTGCTAAATATCAATAAACTGGTTAAACTCAAGCCCTAACTGCATAATTTCCGGTTCATTGGGGCGGCTTTCTTTATCTTGGAACTGACCTGATCTTAGGGACTTAACAACACCTTCCAGGGGTGGTGAGCTTATGGGCACCCCTTCAATAGAGTAAAAATGTAATACTTGGTCCTTGCCAAAAGGAGTATTAGGGTATTGAGAGGTAAGAAGGGTCGCACCTTTTCGAGATATTTCTATAATTGAGCCAGTCATCTTTCCACTTTTACTTAGACTTAGACTTTGGCTTTCGGTTGTCGGTTTTGAACTAGGCTTGGTAGAGGAGGGGTTAGGTTCATCTAGTCCACTTTCTTTAGGGGAGAAGTCTTCAAAATTCTCAATGAGAGGGTCAAAAGTTTCCTCTTCTCTCTCTTCTTCTTTTGTCCATTCGTCCCACTGGTCAGGAATAGGAAATTGATCTTTTGGAATGAATTTCTTTTCTATGATTTCAAATTCACTCGATTTCCAATTGTAGGAGTTAAGAGGTGTTCTGGGGTGTTCTCTTTTCTCAACAAGTAAGACTTCCTCAGGGATTTTTACCCAAAAAGAGTTGTCATCACTATTTGAGATAAAGGAGGCTTTAAAGGTAAGTTTATAAAAGGAGCTTCTAAAATAAATAAAATCTCCTAGAGATAAAGACTCTTCTTCAAGAAAGCTATTTTGGGAATGGTAATCATGGACTTCAACTTGAATATCTTCTTGATACTTTTTTAAGATAAGTCCTGTTTTTATAAAGTTATCCTTTCCTCTATTTGACTGCCAAATAATGAAAATAACCTGGCGGTCGATAGCTTCGTTGATGATTTCAGTTATTTCTTTTTGACATTCACTTTTTCTTAAACTTTTTAACATAAATTACCCTACATTAGATAAATCTAAAGGGGGGTGTGACGTCAATTAAACTATTTGTAGGTCTTACTGAACTCTAAAGTAACCATGTAAGAATTTGAGAAATATCATGAAGTTGTCTATAAAAAAGGCTATTTTAGTTATAAAGTTTACTTGGTTTGACGCACAGAGCATTGATATTGGGCGTTAGGCTAGTAGCTTATCTTGTACTCAAAAATGAGTTTTTAAAACAAAGGTAAAAGTGTTGGATCCTAAAAAATTTTTAGAGCTTGTAAATAAATTGGAGCAAGAAAAGAATGAGCGGCAGCAGCACTTTGAGAAGGAGGACGATGTCTATAGAGAGACTTTCCTCAATGAGAACAATATTTTGGATTTCTTAAAAATAGCTGAAAAAGAGGCAAGGGCCAAGGATAGAAATACATCTAAGATAAACTATTTAGAGCTTTATCAGCAATATGAAGACAGGCAAAATGACCTTTTTAGAAAAGATAGATTAAAGCATACTAGGGGAAAGAAAAACACAAAGAGCTCCTTTAACTAAACCTTTTTTGGAAATAATGAACTTTATAAAAACGCCACAACTTTCAGATATATATTACTTTTGCTCAAAATTGATGTCTAAGGATGAGCCGACTGATGACACTTTGAATATAGTTCAATCTAATATTATTGATATGAAAAAAATGGGCTCTTTTTTAAAAAAAGAATGGCCTGTTGATAGAAGATTAAACTCCAGTGATGTCCTTCCAACAAAAGCGGCTTATTTGACCTTTCATTTATATGAAGGAAACCACTTTTCTCAAAGGAAGTTTATTTTTTCTTTTTGGTGTGGAATGAAAATGATGGAGCAAAATGGGGCCCAATTAAAAAGAAAACAATTTGCTCCCTTGCTAAAAAATATGCTTAAGTTTTACTCCAGAAAAAAGGGACCACTTTATTGTAAGTACCTTCTTAAACAATTTTTCAGTAATGCTTATATAAAAAATGATAATTTCAAATCTTTTGGGCGTGTAGGGGAAGAACTTCCCCGTTTAATTTAAACTGCCTTAAAGAATAATTATTCTCCCCCTCAAGTCGGCACAACTCTATTCTCAATGACGTTTTAAAGCTGTGGTCTTTGGGTAAGTTTAGAAAAATATTTTCTTTATCATGTTTTTGAACTGAGCTTTTTTGACAATACTTTGCAAAAAAGAGAGGCTTAACCCATTTTTTACAATAAGTTGAACGGGCCTTCATTGATTTTAAGCAATGGGTGTAAGGTGTCTTTTTTTTACTTTGATTTATTTTCAAAGAACAGTTTTGCTTAGTTTTTTGGATAAGATTAATATGAAGTCCCTGGCAAGTTTCTTTATGGGACGATTGGGTTACATTATCTTTGTCAAATTTTTCTCTTTTAACTTCTATTGAGCTTAGAGATTTAAGCTTTTTAGATAAAAGAACGACTTCGAAATGCTTTTCAGAAATCTTTGTATGAAGGGCCTTAATGATTTCTTTATCGCTAGGAAGAGGACTTGATGTTTTGCTCCTCTTAGAAAAAAAACTTTTAACTTCTTTACAGGAATGTGAAAGAGCAATCATTAGAATCAAAGACAAACTGCGGAAAATATTAATATTTTTTCTCATATGTTAAATCCCTTTTTGGGAAGTTTTTCTGTCTGTATTCAATTGAAAGAAATAGACACTTTAATTCACGGACTTTAGATTACTTAAATCGCTATTTAGGCACAAGAAATAAATGTATTTAAAAAAGGATCTTTTCGGATGAATCATTTTTGTGACTTGAGAATCATCAAATTTATAATAATAATCCTTTTATGTGTATCTTGTGGTGAACAAAATTTTACTTACTTCTCCAACACAGATTTTAAAGGAGATGGAACTTTAAGCAACGTGATCGTTAATGATTTGAATTGGGTAGAGAGCAGTGATCCCAGGGTAGCATTGTTATTAATTCCTAAGAGCCGCTCATTTATGGGACGTTGTACTGGCTTTATGATCAGTGAAAAGTGGTTAATGACAAATAATCATTGTGTAAAAAATGAAGAAGAGGCCCGCGGCCTAAAAGCCATTTTTGGTTACAACTCAAATAGCTCCTTGACTCCGGGCTTGAATCAACGGTCAGCAATACCATGCGATAAAATGGTAGCTACTAATAGTGAACTTGATTTTTCAATCCTTGAATGCCAGAGAAAGCCGGGAAAATTATTTGGATGGGTTTCTCTGGAAGAACAACCACCAACTATAGGGACGGAACTCTACATTGTTCATCAAAATTGCGACTATTTTTCTAATGAAAATTGTTTTCCTACAAAAAAGAGGTCTGCAGGAAAAGTTCTGGATAGTTCTTTATTTGGTGAAAAATTAGAAAATTCAGATAAGTTCTTTCATGATGCAGATATTTTACAAGGCTCATCAGGTGCTCCTATTTTTGATAGAGATTCAAAAAAGGTTATGGGGCTCCTTAACGTTGAATACAGAACCAATGAAGATAATTATGACGGTCGTGGCCCTATGAATGGTGCCATTAAAATTTCTTCAATTTTTAAATATTTAAAAGACGAAGCACCTTACCTTTACGAAGCATTAAAGTCTAAAGGAAATGGACCAATATCTTTTTCTAAGGAAGATGTAATTATTAAAGGTCGTTATTTTTACCCAGATTTTGGGGATCATTATACTTTTACATTAGAGGTAGAATTAAAGGAGTCTAAAGACTTTAATAATATTTCTGAAGTTTCTTATTTCTTTTTTCAAAATGGTAAAAGAAGAGTCATTAGAGCATCAAACAGAAAGCTTTCTTTTAAAAAAGTTTTTTCAGTATCCAATTCTCTTTTTGAAGGATTCATTGAAGTTTATCTAAAAGATGGCAATAAAATAAAAAAAGAATTTAGATTCCAAGCAAAAAATAAATTTCCTAATCCAGGTGATCAAGGTTTTGAGCTTGATGAAATTACTGTAGATTATAATATAGCTTACGATAAATTGATGGATCGGTTTATTTATTCGATTAAATTGTTAGGTGAGAGAAAAAGCCTCCAGGAAATAAAGTCTGTGAGCTATTCTCTTTTATCAAACCCAAATGTAAATATAGATAAATTGGACAGTCCTTTCCAAACAAGGCTTGTTACGACCAAAAAAAGGCATAATCTAACTCTCTTAGTAAGATTAAAAAACGGTTCATTCCAAGAAAAAGAAATTCAATGTTATGTGCCTCCTGCTATTTTAAAACAGAGAAGGGAGCATAAAAAAAAGCAAAACCAATCATTAATCAAGGTAGGGGCAAAGGTAAAAAAAGATAAAGACCTTATTTACTTTTTTGGAAGGCCAGTATTTAAATTTATGGTTTATCTAGATGCACCTAAAAGAGATCTTTCAAAGATAGAGCAAGTTGATTATTTTTTTAAAGATTCCTGGGATAAGCTGGAGCGTAAAATAACGTCCTTTAATAGAGGTTTTAAATTTAGAACACCTGTCTTTAGAACTCTTAACCGGTCTCTTTCGATTTATAAGACAAAAATTACGTTTAAGAGTGGTCGGGAAAAGGTTCTCAAAGGGGTTAGTCTAAGCGAGTTTGAAGACTTTCCCCTTTAGAAAAATAAGTATTTTGCTAAGTTTCGTTAGAGAAGAATAACCATTCCAAAGTTGATAGACCTCATTTTCGCTTTTTTAATAAGGTCAACGTGGCTTTGAAATTCTGCGTTTGGTGATGCTGCTGAATCTGCTTGTTGCCAGGAATAATTAACGAAAGCATTAAGACCCATAGATTCGTTAAAATAATACTCAGTCCCAATTCTCAAGCCCCAAAATAATGAGTCAAAAGATACCTTCATCGGGTTACTATAATAAC
This sequence comes from Halobacteriovoraceae bacterium, assembly GCA_002715375.1. Taxonomy (GTDB): domain Bacteria; phylum Bdellovibrionota; class Bacteriovoracia; order Bacteriovoracales; family Bacteriovoracaceae; genus UBA7317. Next base: position 839 of record PAZA01000020.1, on the reverse strand, counting down.
CCATTTCATTGATTCCCGTGTCTTTTTTGAGACTCATTTGATTGAGGCCAATATTTACACCAAGGTATGGTCTCAGGTTATTTTTAGAAAGGATAAAGACTTTAGGACCAATTTCAATTCCAAGTTTGCTTAATTTTGTGCCTCTAAAGTCATTCCAACTATGAGTTTCTAAGGAGTCTGGTAGGTTGACGTTAAAATAATTAAGCCCAATGGCAACGGCTAAAAAGGGGTTCACGGCAGTTTCAAGACTTCCCCCAATCACCATATCACTTTGATATTCACCAAGAGAACCTTTTAGATGAGAGACTCCAAAGTATGGAGAAAACTTCATCCCGCTCAAAAAGGCATTTGGGGTATTAAAAGCAGGGCCTTCATTTTTTTCGTTTAGGGAATAGCTTTTAAAAGCTTTTTTTATTTTTCCTGTAAGCTTTCTTTCCCCTTCCAGGCGGATATATTCGATTTCATTTTTTATAGTCTTGTCATTTCTTGTTTCAAGCTTCCTTCTTCTCCTCTTGTAGGAGTTGGTGTACTTTTTGTCTGTTCCTCTTCTCTGTTTATCAACCTCAATGGGCGAAGAGGTGTATATATAGTTTTTATAGTTACTGTAGGCATTTTCTGAAAAAATAATGAAAGCAAATAACAGGGAAAGGAATAATCTTAAGTTGTTCATAGAAATATACTCTCTTGAATAAATTTAGAATTATTAGTTTCTAACTTGTGGCATTGTTTTTCATCTCCACCCACACGCCTTTTTGCGGAGTTTGGAGGTAATAGTGGAAAATTTAATGTCATGAGTTTCATAAGAAAGAAACAAAAAAATGATGGATTTCGGCCAAAGT